>NZ_JABFCH010000194.1:0-220 GCF_017566055.1 Extibacter sp. GGCC_0201
TTGATGAAAAAAACGGGTTTATGGATGATGAGGAAGAGGAAGAAGACTCCGAGCCGATTATCGATACATTTGAAAGTTATGCCAGGGAAGTGAGGGCGGCAGCCCGCGGTTATGGCGGCAGACTCCACGATTATAATAAGCAGCGGACTGATTTTGCGGTGATACTAGGACTGGAGGCGGCGACGGACGGAAGAATGTCGGTTACTTATTATCAGGAGTG
>NZ_JABFCH010000195.1:0-220 GCF_017566055.1 Extibacter sp. GGCC_0201
TTACCATCTATAAAAATTTCGTCATATCAAAACTCTTTAATAAATGGTGTAGTAAGCGCCATTCCTCTTCGTGAAACCATTGTTTTTACTAGCTTCTCTGTGGATTTTCAAGATGTTGCCGTGAAAACGAAATCAATACTTATGAGTTTATGAAAAGGCCGACTATTTTGAGATTTTTCGATTTGCATTTATATTTCCCTCCCTATATTCAGCCGTTCTT
>NZ_JABFCH010000196.1:0-220 GCF_017566055.1 Extibacter sp. GGCC_0201
TGCATTATTTAACATAAATGGAGATACGATTGCTCAGGCTGAGCATATACCGGTTCACTCGGATGTGCTCCCATGGGGAGTTAAGGGTGCCCTAAAGCATGTAGATAAAGATGCTTTGAAACCAGGCGATGCGATTATGCACAATGATCCCTTTATCGGGGGTACCCATCTGCCGGACATTATTATTTTTTCACCTATTTTTTATAATGGAAAATTGGTG
>NZ_JABFCH010000197.1:0-220 GCF_017566055.1 Extibacter sp. GGCC_0201
TAGTTCCACGGAAGAACCGTATTATACTACTCTCACTTCTTCTCCATACTTTTCACCGAACAAGGCCATCGCGCCCATTTTACGGGCTTCTTCAATCGGCATACAACGATGTTCATCCAGTTCGATAGCTTCTCTTACTTTAGCATTTGCCAGAGATTCAACCTGTCTTAATTCTTTCTCGGTTACTTTTTGGAAATGGGAGAAGTCGAAACGCAGGGAT
>NZ_JABFCH010000198.1:0-219 GCF_017566055.1 Extibacter sp. GGCC_0201
CCAAATTTTGGAATTTTTCCGCAAAAAATCATCAAAAACTGTCATTATTGCGTATGAGTATCAATATTCTCTGTTTTTTAGCAAAATACCTCTAAATTTTACAAAAAATTATTGAATTTTTGGGTCAAATCTGTATATAATAAGTTGTTATCTGCATAAGGATAAAATCTGCATTACGAAAGGTTGTGACAAGCAAAAAATGAAAGAAATGGTCCGTTT
>NZ_JABFCH010000199.1:0-219 GCF_017566055.1 Extibacter sp. GGCC_0201
GAGTTATCAGCCTGATTATCAGAATCCCATTTGAAGACGATGTAACTTACGACGAATATCTCGATATGGCTATCGTCAGCGAAAATATGCCGGAAGACGAGATCCATCATTATCTGGACGCCGTTCTGGAAACGATTCGTCCCGCCTGCTCAAACGAGCGTGTTTCGGATTTCGACGAAGACTTTGTTGTTTATTACTTCAAAGAGAATATCCCTGACT
>NZ_JABFCH010000200.1:0-219 GCF_017566055.1 Extibacter sp. GGCC_0201
TCAAAGATCAGTAGAGCTGCTGGCTAAAGTAGGCTATAGTGCTGATAACGTAACTGAAGATTCGCGCAAACTTGTTATCAGTAACGAGGATAGCAAGGTGCGCTTTATAATTACTAAAACTGTCGATTTGCCGACCTATGTAGAATACGGTGCTGCCGATATCGGGATCATTGGTAAAGATGTGCTGCTGGAAGAACGCAAGGACGTATATGAGCTGCT
>NZ_JABFCH010000201.1:0-219 GCF_017566055.1 Extibacter sp. GGCC_0201
GGATATCCTGGTGGACGGGAAGACAGCCCATGTCTTCTGCCATGAGAACATGGCGCCGTTTCTCATGCAGGAATTGTGCCGCGTCCGCCATACGAACGTAGTGCCAAAGCTTCTTGATGCGCTGGAGGATGTGCCTGTCCTGAAAACAGAAAAAGTTTCCGGCACGGTTTCCTCTGTGAGGCTGGACAGTGTCATCGCACTGGCATTTTCCACTTCCAG
>NZ_JABFCH010000202.1:0-219 GCF_017566055.1 Extibacter sp. GGCC_0201
CAGTATGTGAATATTGGAACCGGGCTGACTGTCTATTGGCCCATATCTGATGAGATTATGAGCGGGTATCTGTCATTTACAGACATGGAAATGGAAATTATCCGGTTGATTGACAGTGGGGAATATTATCAGCACACAAAGGAGGGGACACAGCTTCCCACGCAGCTTAAAGAAACCATATTTAACTTCCTGGAGGTAAGGGTAGGCAGTTATATTTAT
>NZ_JABFCH010000203.1:0-218 GCF_017566055.1 Extibacter sp. GGCC_0201
GGCCTGATCATTCAAAATTACCGAGCGGTATTCTTCCGGATCCGTAATGCCGATATATTCAATCGTTAAACCTGTCTCCTCGGAGATATAGTTAAGGAAATCAACGGCAATTCCCTCTGCCTCTCCTGTTTTCGCTGCAACATTCTGTATCGGAAGCTTACCGTTTAAAACAACTGCCCTTAAGGTTTTATTCTGTGCAAGATAGGACTTCTCATTTT
>NZ_JABFCH010000020.1:0-77767 GCF_017566055.1 Extibacter sp. GGCC_0201
AGGAGTTCATGGCGCTTGATGCAGAAGAACAGCTGGAGTATGTCGACAAGGTGGCGAAGTTGATCGGGAAATATATCCCGAACCTGTCGGTGCAGATGCTGGACGGGGAGATGAGGATACCGTTGGCAGATGGGCTTGTGCTGTATGGGGGAGTGGCAAAGCGCATAGGGACGGATCTGGAGAATCCCCATTCCGTAGATGTGGCCATATCAAAGAACAGGGAGATATTGGCCGATTGGGGAGTGAAGATTGGGAATCTGGAGGCGAAAAAGAGCGGTACAGAAACTGGTATTAAGTATTCTTTCGATTTGAACAGCAATTCGACTGCATATACAGAAATATTTTATTCTGCGAAAGAAGAATCGACAAAAATTGAGTGGGGAGCCACGACGGCTTATAGAGATAGATGTTTTGTTACCAGTAAAATCGGTCTGGAATTTCGACAGACCAAAACGGACTGGGAGGAGAGCCTAATGGAAGCTTACGAACTGGAAATTACAGATGTGCCAAAGGAAGTCTTGGAATTACAGGGTATTCTACTACCGATTCCAGTGGGAGTACCTGTACCAGTAATATAATTGTAGGAGAGGATAAGGAAAGGGATGGACAGGGAAAAAAGAGTCTTTGGATATATCGGTTTAACGGTTACGATACTGCTATTGCTATATATTATATACGCGTATGAACAAGGAAGCAAGTTGCTGCCGGTCAAAACAAATTTGTGGAACGATGAAGTGAAAATAGAACGCAAAATAAAAATTCCTGAAGGAAAAACGAAAGAGTTTATATTGCCAGCATTTTTGGTTGGTTTATATCATTCTTCAACTGGGACGATAGATGATTCAATCGAGGGATTAGAAGATGGAAATGAAGACCATTCGTGGTTTGAAAAGCTTGAAGACAATGGGGATGGAACCCTTACCATGACTGTGACCGGGAAACAATTGGAGCGCTGGATAAGCACAAGAGAACATGCCATAAACACAAGAATAGAAAATAATAGAGAAAAAAACATGGAGATAAAAATAAAAAAAGACTATACAAAAGTAACATACATAATGAAAGAAGGATACGAGACATCCTTCATGGGATGGGGGATGGATGCACAGGTTATTCTAGGAAGTTTATTTGAGGCACAAGTTTTTACGGGAGTGGCTCAGGAAGACTGTTATGTGCGTGAAGTGGTAAAGAGAGAAACAGATGGAAAAGTAATTATTGATACAGATTCCCAAAATAGATATTTTGAAATCACTGATGCAGAGTGGTACGGGTCAGGAGAAACAGAATAAGTATGGTAAGAATTGTGCACTTAAAATTACAGAATCACAAAAGAAAATCTATGAATCTCCAGGGGTTTTACTACAGTTATCGGTCAAAGTACCCGTGTCGGCAATATAATCATAATGGGCGGAGGGGGATAGAGAGATGGAGAAGATTAAAAGGGCCCTTGGATATATCAGCATGGCAGTCATGATACTGGTGCTATTATATGTAAAATATGCATATGAACGAGGACTGGAGCTATGGCCGGTTAAAACGAACCTGCAGCATGATGAAGTGAAGGTGGAACGCAAGATAAAGATTCCGGAAGGAGAGACGATGGAGTTTATACAGCCCGCTTTTCTGATCGGCCTATGCCAATCGTCCACAGAGACTCCCGAAGATGTAATGGAGGAACTGGAAGAAGGAAACTATGGACATGAGTTGTATGAAGAGGCCAAATTAAATGAGGATGGAACGCGCTCCATGACCGTGACGGGTAAGCAGTTGGAGAACTGGATAAGTACGAGCGAAGAGGCCATAAATAGGAGAATAGAGGCTAATAAAGATAAAGGCATGGAGATAAAAATCAATAAAGACTTTACAAAAGTAACGTATACATTAAAGAAGGGGTGTAAGAAATCCTCACTTGAGTGGCTCATAGATGCTCAGGTCATCATGGGATGCTTGTTTGAGATACAGTCCTTCACTGGTATAGCGCCGGAAGACTGCCATGTACGTGAAGTGGTAAAAAGGGAGTCGGACGGAGTGGTGATTATTGATGCAGTGTCTCCGGGAGCGTATTATGAGGTAACAGATGCACAGTGGTATGGGGAAGAAGAAATAGAGTAGGCATAGGTGGCTCAATAATCTTTAATTTACAGAATAACAAAGGCATTTATAGCTCTCCAGGGGCATTTCTACGGTTATCAGCCAGAGCACCTACGTCGATAATATAATCATAACGAGCGGAGGGGAAAGGGAGATGGAGAAGATAAAAAGGGCCCTTGGATATATCAGCATGGCAGTCATGATACTGGTGCTATTATATGTAAAATATGCATATGAACGAGGACTGGAGCTATGGCCGGTTAAAACGAACCTGCAGCATGATGAAGTGAAGGTGGAACGCAAGATAAAGATTCCGGAAGGAGAGACGATGGAGTTCATACAGCCCGCTTTTCTAGTCGGTTTATCCCAATCATCAACTGAGACTCCCGAAGATGTGATGCAGGAACTGGAAGAAGGAAACTATGGACATGAGTTATACGAAGAGGCCAAATTAAATGAGGATGGAACGCTCTCGATGACCGTGACGGGTAAGCAATTGGAGAACTGGATAAGTACGAGTGAAGATGCCCTGAATAAGCGAATAGAAGATGGATGGGATAGAGGGCTGGAGATAACAATAAATAAGGATTTTACAAAAGTAACATATATTTTAAAAGAGGGGTGCGAGATTACGTCGTTAGAGTGGGGAATGTACGCTCAGGTCATCATAGGATGCTTGTTTGAGATACAGCCCGTTACCGGTATAGCGCCGGAGGACTGTTATGTGCGTGAAGTGGTAAAAAGAGAATTAGATGGAGAAAAAATAACACTTATTGATACAAATACTGATAATAGATATTTTGAACTAACTGATGCACAGTGGTATGGGGAAGAACAGATAGAATAAGCTTAGCCGGATTTAATAAACGGTTATTCAAACGAAAAGGAGCAATCAGCCATATGAATATTAAAAATAAGGTAAAATTATGCGGTGATACACTTGATGCGGCGCTTCCGCCGGACTTTATACAAAGCGTCACAGGGAGGATGCCCGAAGGAGTGGAAGAGATATATCCGGATGTCGTGTTTGTCAATGATATGGAAGTTTATGCTGCCTTTAAGATGAGGCCGTCAGAGCCAAAAGGGATAAAGCAGTGCCTGAAGGAACTGTACTGGGTATTGAGCAAGAAAGAGTGCGGTTTTAGCAAGATTGGCATATGGGAAAAAGAGGTGCATGATATACATATGGGAAAATTATGTTACAGTTCTTTGTCTGGAGATGCCGGGTGGTTCCACATGCTTGTCACATTTGAAGCGTTCGGCAGGCAGTATCTTTTTGCAGGGTACTGTAATATAGAAGAAAGACACATTTGGGAGGCTGTATTTAACGATATCGTCGATACGATGGAGGTGAAGAGCGGACGAAATGGATAAGCATTGTGTAGAATACGAAGAGGGACGTAGGAAACTGGAGATTCAGCTGGCAGAGACGGAAGAAGAGCTCAAGAAGATAGAATACTGCCGTGAAGAGGCGCAGCAGCGGCACAGGGACATCTTTGCGCTGCTGGGACGTATTGTTAGCGAGGGGAACGGGGATGAATTCTCAGGAAGGATAGAAGGCCGTGCGGAAAGGATGCGTCGCTGTGCCGCCGCCGCAGAAGCGCAGATGGACGAGCACGTCAAGACGCTTCAAAAGGAATGCTGCAGGTTAAGAGAAACGATAGAGATATATGAGTTAGAATATGCAAAGGATGAAAGTGATGGAGAAAATAAAGAAAACCTTTAGTATTTAGAAGCAGCGTATGAAGGAGATGTATGCTGCCGTGCAATCGGAGGAGCAGGGTTTTGAAGGGATTGGAATTTGGGAAAACCGGATACATGATATCGATATGGTTAAACTATGCTACAGTTCAGAAACGGAAGGGAAGAGCTGGTTCCATATGATGGTTACGTTTGAATGTTTTGGCCGGCAGTATCTCTATGCATGTTACTGTAATTTGGAGGAAAGAGATATGTGGGAACCTGTATTTGATGACATAATCGAATCGACGGAAGTGAAAAAGGAATTATGATATTAAGGTTTGGGCCGTATGCGATAGGAGGTATTGTATCAAAAAAAATACAATATCTGCACAAAAAACCTTGCAAAAAGCGTTTGTTTCATATATACTAAAAAAGCTGTGACATTGATAGCGTAGAAGCGTGAGGTTGCTGCCCATAGACGGCAGGTTTTCCGTGGAGCGAATGTCAAGTTAGGAAACTGGCGACAAGTCACTGTACGAACTATAACGGCCACTGGAATGTGGTAACAACGTGTGAGTTTCTCACGACACACACGGGAGAGTGTACAGTCACCGCTTGTCGTACTGAAGTTATAAGTACGAAAAGGAGGCGACTTTTTTTATGGCAAGTCAAGTAATGAGAATCACATTGAAGGCGTATGATCATCAGCTCGTTGATGCATCCGCAAAGAAAATCATCGAAACTGTAAAGAAAAATGGATCACAGGTGAGCGGACCGGTGCCACTTCCTACAAAGAAGGAAGTAGTCACAATCTTAAGAGCGGTTCACAAGTACAAAGATTCCAGAGAGCAGTTCGAGCAGAGGACTCATAAGAGACTTATCGATATCATCACACCTACACAGAAGACTGTAGATGCATTATCCAGACTGGAGATGCCGGCAGGCGTGTACATTGATATCAAAATGAAAAACAAATAAGACGCAGTAATTCCTAAAATTTAGGATGAACGTCCATAGCGGCGTTCCGCTGTAAATCACAGGAGGTAATTATAATGAAGAAAGCTATTTTAGCTACGAAAGTCGGAATGACTCAGATCTTCAACGAAGACGGTTCACTTACACCTGTAACGGTACTTCAGGCCGGACCTTGTGTCGTAACACAGGTTAAGACGGCTGAGAATGACGGTTACGATGCAGTGCAGGTCGGCTTCGTTGACAAGAAAGACAAAACTGTCAACAAAGACAAGAGCGGGAAGAAAGAGATCGTTCACCGCCATGGAGTTACAAAAGCAGAGCAGGGACATTTTGCAAAAGCAGGAGTAACCGGCAAGAGATTTGTAAGAGAGTTCAAATTTGAAAATGCATCTGAATATGAGCTTGCACAGGAAATCAAAGCTGACATCTTTGCAGCTGGCGATAAGATCGACGCGACAGCGATATCAAAGGGTAAAGGTTTCCAGGGTGCAATCAAGAGACATAACCAGCACAGAGGACCGATGACACATGGTTCCAAGTTCCATCGCCACGCAGGTTCCAACGGTGCTGCTTCTGACCCGAGTAAGGTATTCAAAGGCAAGAAGATGCCTGGACATATGGGAAGCAAGAGAATCACGATTCAGAATCTTGAAGTTGTACGCGTAGATGCTGAGAACAATCTGCTCTTAGTAAAAGGTTCCGTACCGGGACCAAAGAAATCTTTAGTAACAATTAAAGAAGCAGTCAAAGCAGTCTAAGCTTGGACTCAGGAAGGAGGAAACTAGAGATGGCAAACGTATCTGTTTATAATATCGAAGGTAAAGAAGTTGGCACTATCGACTTGAACGATGCGGTATTTGGTGTGGAAGTAAACGAGCACCTCGTACACATGGCAGTTGTAAGTCAGCTTGCAAATAAACGTCAGGGAACGCAGAAGGCTAAGACACGTTCTGAAGTTTCCGGCGGCGGAAGAAAACCATGGAGGCAGAAAGGGACCGGTCATGCAAGACAGGGATCTACCAGAGCTCCTCAATGGACAGGCGGTGGAGTTGTATTCGCCCCGACACCGAGAGATTATTCATTCAAGATGAATAAGAAAGAGAAGAGGGCTGCTCTTAAATCTGCCCTTACTTCTAAAGTAGAAGAGAAGAAATTCATCGTTGTCGATGAAATCGCATTTGACGAGATCAAGACAAAGAATTTTGTAAATGTATTGAAGAACCTGGATGTATCTAAAGCATTAGTAGTATTAGAAGACGGCAATAGAAATGTTGAGCTGTCAGCAAGAAACGTAGCGGACATCAAGACGACAAAGACTAATACGATTAATGTGTATGATATCTTAAAATACAACACGGTAATTGCAACGAAAGCTGCTGTTGCCGGAATCGAGGAGGTGTACGCATAATGGCTGATATTAAATATTATGATGTAATCCTTAAGCCGGTAGTTACAGAGAAGAGCATGGAGCTTATGGGTGAGAAGAAATATACATTCCTTGTACACCCACAGGCTACAAAGTCTCAGGTAAAAGAAGCTGTTGAGAAGATGTTCGACGGTGCCAAGGTAAAGAGTGTCAACACGATGAACCGGGCAGGAAAGAAGAAAAGAGTGCGCGGTACGATGAAGTTCGGTATGACTGCAAAGACAAAGAAAGCAGTTGTCCAGCTTACGGAGGACAGCAAAGATATCGAGATTTTCGAGGGGCTGTAGGCACTGGACACTTGACGAAAGTCAAGCGTCGGCGCCAACTTGAGTCTAGTGAGAAGGCCGTTCCCAAGCATTAGTGAAGCCGGGCCGGAGGCGTAAGCTGAACTTAGGCGCACGGAACTGGAGATTCATTAGAGGTACCCTGACCATACGGATAGCAACCGTGACATTAAACAAGTATTGAAAGGAGAAGTAATCATGGGAATCAAAACATATAACCCATATACGCCTTCCAGAAGACAGATGACTGGGTCTGATTTCGCGGAAATCACGAAGACAACTCCAGAGAAATCTCTGTTAGCTCCAAAGAGCAGACAGGCAGGACGTAATAATCAAGGTAAGATAACAGTTAGGCACCGCGGAGGCGGAGCTAAGAAAAAATATAGAATCATCGACTTCAAGAGAAAGAAAGACGGTATTCCGGCAACTGTAGTAGGAATCGAGTATGATCCGAACAGAACAGCCAACATCGCACTGATCTGCTACGCAGACGGCGAGAAAGCCTATATCCTTGCACCAGAAGGATTGAAAGCGGGCATGAAGGTCATGAACGGTCCTGAAGCAGAGGTGAAAGCCGGCAACTGCCTTCCTCTTTCTGAGATTCCGGTAGGTACGCAGGTCCACAACGTGGAGATGTATCCGGGAAAAGGCGGACAGCTTGTCCGTTCCGCAGGCAACAGCGCTCAGCTGATGGCCAAAGAAGGAAAATATGCAACTCTGAGACTTCCGTCAGGGGAGATGAGAATGGTCCCAATCATCTGCAGAGCATCTGTAGGCGTCGTAGGAAACGGAGACCACAACCTGATCAACATCGGTAAAGCAGGACGTAAGCGCCATATGGGCTTCAGACCTACCGTACGTGGTTCTGTCATGAACCCGAATGACCATCCACACGGTGGTGGTGAAGGTAAGACGGGAATCGGACGTCCGGGTCCATGTACACCTTGGGGCAAGCCAGCACTTGGTCTTAAGACGAGAAAGAAAAACAAAGCTTCTAACAAGATGATTGTAAGAAGAAGAGATGGTAAAGCGATTAAATAATTCAGTTTTCAAGGAGGTTAGAACTTATGTCACGTTCTATTAAAAAAGGACCATTCGCAGACGCAAGCCTGCTCAAGAAGGTTGATGCAATGAACGCAGCCGGAGATAAGTCTGTCATCAAGACTTGGTCTCGCCGTTCTACAATCTTCCCAAGCATGGTTGGACATACAATAGCCGTTCATGACGGAAGAAAACATGTACCTGTATATGTGACAGAGGATATGGTCGGACACAAGCTCGGTGAGTTTGTTGCGACAAGGACATACAGAGGACATGGAAAAGACGAAAAGAAATCTAAAGTAAGATAGTAACCATATATTCGAAAGGAGGGTTCATCCATGGCAAAAGGACACAGATCCCAAATCAAGAGAGAGAGAAATGCTAACAAAGACACAAGACCTTCTGCAAAGTTATCTTATGCAAGAGTTTCTGTCCAGAAAGCATGTTTCGTATTAGATGCCATCAGAGGCAAGGATGTAACAACAGCGCTTGGTATTTTAACTTATAATCCAAGATATGCTTCCAGCTTAATAAAGAAATTATTAGAATCTGCAATCGCGAATGCTGAGAACAACAACGGCATGAACGCTGAGAACCTTTACATTGCAGAAGCTTATGCAAACAAAGGACCAACAATGAAGAGAATCAGACCTAGAGCGCAGGGAAGGGCTTACAGAATTGAGAAACGAATGAGCCACATCACACTTGTGCTTGATGAAAGATAAGGAGGGCAGACATGGGACAGAAAGTTAATCCTCATGGTTTAAGAGTCGGCATTATTAAAGATTGGGATTCTAAGTGGTATGCAGAGAAAGAATTCGCCGATTACCTTGTGGAAGACCATGAAATCAGAACGTATCTTAAGAAAAGATTATACAGCGCAGGTATCTCCGGTATTGAAATCGAGAGAGCATCCGACCGCGTGAAGATTATCATCTATACAGCTAAGCCAGGTGTCGTGATCGGTAAAGGCGGATCTGAGATTGAGAAAGTAAAAGGTGAGCTTAGGCAGTTCACAGATAAGAAATTGGTTGTAGACATCAAAGAAATCAAGAGACCGGACAAAGATGCTCAGCTCGTGGCTGAGAACATTGCGCAGCAGCTGGAGAACCGTATATCTTTCAGACGTGCGATGAAGTCCTGCATGTCCAGAACTATGAAATCAGGAGCGCTCGGTGTTAAGACTTCCGTATCAGGAAGACTCGGCGGAGCAGATATGGCCCGTACGGAGTTCTACAGCGAGGGTACGATTCCTCTTCAGACACTGAGAGCAGACATTGACTACGGATTCGCTGAGGCTAACACTACCTACGGCAAAGTTGGTGTGAAGGTATGGATTTACAAAGGCGAAGTTCTTCCGGAAAAAGCAGCAAAGGAAGGGAGCGATAAATAATGTTAATGCCAAAAAGAGTTAAACGTCGTAAACAATTCCGTGGTTCCATGAAGGGAAAAGCGCTTCGTGGAAACAAGATTACAAACGGTGAATATGGTATCGTTGCCATGGAGCCCTGCTGGATTCGTTCCAACCAGATAGAGGCTGCCCGTATCGCTATGACACGTTATATCAAGCGTGGCGGTAAAGTATGGATTAAAATATTCCCTGATAAACCTGTAACTACGAAACCAGCTGAAACACGTATGGGTTCTGGTAAAGGAACCTTAGAGTACTGGGTAGCAGTTGTCAAGCCAGGCCGCGTCATGTTTGAAATCGCGGGCGTATCCGAAGAAGTTGCAAGAGAAGCGCTTCGTCTGGCTACTCACAAGCTGCCATGTAAATGTAAAGTAGTTTCTCGCGCAGACTTAGAAGGCGGTGATAACAGTGAAAATTAATGCATTTGTAGAAGATTTAAAAACAAAATCAGCTGCAGAGCTGAATGAAGAATTAGTAGCTGCTAAGAAGGAACTTTTTAACTTAAGATTCCAGAACGCAACAAACCAGTTAGACAATACAAGCAGAATTAAAGAAGTAAGAAGAAACATTGCCAGAATTCAGACAGTAATTACCGAGAAGGCAAATGCTGCGGAATAATCCGGAAAGGAGCTTAAACTGTGGAAAGAAATCTTAGAAAAACCCGCGTGGGCAAGGTTGTCAGCAATAAAATGGATAAGACCATAGTAGTTGCAGTAGAAGATCATGTAAAACATCCGCTTTACAAGAAGATCGTAAAGAGAACATACAAGCTGAAAGCACATGATGAAGCAAATGAATGCAACATTGGCGACAAAGTAAAAGTTATGGAAACAAGACCTCTGTCTAAAGACAAGAGATGGAGACTTGTAGAAGTTATGGAAAAAGTGAAATAGTATAAGGAGGGAAACCTGCATGATACAGCAAGAAAGCAGACTTAAAGTAGCAGACAATACAGGTGCCAAAGAGTTACTGTGCATCCGTGTGCTTGGCGGCTCGACAAGAAGATATGCAAGCATCGGCGACATAATCGTTGCGACTGTTAAAGATGCAACACCAGGCGGCGTTGTTAAAAAAGGCGATGTAGTAAAAGCTGTAGTTGTTCGTACTGTATACAGTACACGCCGTAAAGACGGTTCTTATATCCGTTTCGACGAAAATGCTGCTGTTATTATAAAAGATGACAAGACACCAAGAGGAACCCGTATCTTCGGGCCAGTAGCAAGAGAGCTCCGTGAGAAGCAGTTCATGAGAATTGTATCTCTGGCTCCGGAAGTACTATAAGGAGGTGCGCGTAAGATGTCAATGTTAAAAATTAAAAAAGGCGACACGGTAAAAGTGATTGCCGGTAAAGATAAAGACAAAGAAGGCAAAGTAGTAGCCGTTAACCAGAAAGACGGTAAGGTTGTCGTTGAAGGAGTCAACATGCTGACAAAGCACACGAAACCCAGTGCTTCTAATCAGAATGGCGGCATCGTCCATCAGGAAGGGCCTATCGATGTTTCTAATGTAATGTATGTCCACAAGGGTCAGGCCACGAGAGTCGGATTCAAGATGGAAGGCGACAAGAAAGTACGTTACGCTAAATCAACAGGCGAAGTGATTGATTAATTTGAGGAAGGAGGTCCATGACTTTGAGTAGACTGAAAGAACATTACCAGAACGAAATCGTCGAGGCGATGAATAAAAAGTTCGGTTATAAAAATATTATGGAAGTGCCAAAACTTGAAAAAGTTGTTATCAACATGGGTGTTGGCGAGGCAAAAGACAATGCTAAGATCTTAGAGTCGGCAGTAGCTGACCTGGAGAAGATCACAGGACAGAAAGCAGTTATCTGTAAAGCAAAGAAATCTGTAGCGAACTTCAAGTTAAGAGAAGGAATGCCAATCGGATGTAAAGTTACTTTAAGAGGAGAAAAGATGTATGAATTTGTTGACCGTCTGATCAACCTTGCATTACCTCGTGTACGTGACTTCAGAGGGGTCAACCCGAACGCGTTCGACGGCAGAGGAAACTATGCCCTTGGAATCAAGGAGCAGCTCATCTTCCCTGAGATTGAATACGATAAGATAGATAAGGTGAGAGGGATGGATATCATCTTTGTTACAACTGCAAAGACAGACGAAGAGGCGCGTGAATTGTTAACACAGTTCAACATGCCATTTACAAAATAAGGAGGTAAATTATGGCTAAGACAGCAATGAAAGTAAAACAGCAGCGTAAGCAGAAGTTCTCCACAAGAGAATACAATCGTTGCAGAATCTGCGGACGACCGCACGCATATTTAAGAAAATATGGAATCTGCCGTGTTTGCTTCCGCGAGTTGGCATATAAAGGACAGATCCCAGGCGTTAAGAAAGCAAGCTGGTAGGCCGAAAGCGACTTAGTGAAAGCGAGCCGTCAGGCGAAGCTCGAACTTAGTGCAAGGCCGTTCTTGGAGCTTAGCGACACATCTATGTGAGCTTAGCGAGAAGAACTTCCACAAAAAAGGAGGTATAGGATAAATGACTATGAGTGATCCAATCGCAGATATGCTTACGAGAATCCGTAATGCTAATACTGCCAAACATGATACAGTAGATGTACCTGCATCAAAGATGAAGACCGCTATTGCGAACATCCTGTTAGATGAGGGTTATATCCAGAAATACGATATCGTAGAAGACGGCGTGTTCAAGACAATCCACATCACGTTAAAATACGGTGCAGACAAGAATGAGAAAGTTATCACAGGGCTTAAGAGAATCTCTAAACCAGGTCTTCGTGTGTACGCTAACAGTGCCGAGCTTCCTAAAGTATTAGGCGGACTCGGAACGGCAATCATATCGACAAACCAGGGCGTCATCACAGATAAAGAAGCAAGAAAGCTCGGCGTAGGCGGAGAAGTATTGGCTTTCATCTGGTAGCATGCAATGGGTGAAAGAGGTAATGCAACTGAAAACAGAGCGGGCTAAGCTCCCGTTCCGAGAATTTAAGTTAAGGAGGAACAGGTATGTCACGTATAGGAAGACTGCCAATTGCAGTTCCGGCAGGTGTAACTGTTGAGATTGCAGAGAATAATAAAGTGACTGTTAAAGGTCCGAAGGGAACCCTTGAAAAAGAGCTTCCTGTAGAGATGGAAATCAAGCAGGAAGGCGATACAATCGTTGTTACAAGACCGAACGACTTGAAGAAGATGAAATCTTTACATGGTCTTACAAGAACACTCGTCAACAACATGGTTGTAGGCGTAACGGACGGATACCAGAAGGTTCTGGAAGTGAACGGTGTTGGATACAGGGCGGCAAAATCAGGAAACAAGCTGACATTGAATCTTGGATACTCCCATCCGGTAGAAATGACGGATCCGGAAGGTGTTGAGACGGTCATGGAAGGCCAGAACAAGATCATCGTCAAAGGTATCGATAAAGAAAAAGTAGGCCAATACGCAGCTGAGATCAGAGACAAGAGAAGACCGGAGCCATACAAGGGCAAGGGTATCAAGTATGCTGATGAAGTTATCAGACGTAAAGTTGGTAAGACTGGTAAGAAATAAATAAGGAGAGTGTGAAAATGGTTAGCAAAAAGTCAAGAAGCAAAGTTCGTGTTAATAAACACAGAAAATTACGTAACCGTTTCAGCGGTACGTCTGAATGCCCGCGTTTAGCCGTATTCAGAAGCAATAATCATATGTATGCACAGATTATTGACGATACAGTTGGCAGCACTCTGGTTGCAGCTTCCACTCTTCAGAAAGATGTGAAAGCAAACCTGGAAAAAACCAACGACGTTGCAGCGGCAGCATATTTAGGTAAAGTGATTGCTGAAAAAGCAATCGAAAAAGGTATTAAAGATGTTGTCTTTGACCGAGGCGGCTTCATATACCAGGGAAAAGTTCAGGCATTAGCAGACGCAGCTAGAGAAGCTGGTTTGAATTTCTAGAAGGAGGAGCACACATGAAACAAGTACGAATTGATGCTGGTCAATTAGAATTAAATGAAAAAGTGGTATCAATTAAACGTGTTACCAAGGTTGTTAAGGGTGGTCGTAACTTCAGATTCACAGCTTTAGTAGTTGTAGGCGACGGAAACGGCCATGTTGGTGCAGGTTTAGGAAAAGCTACTGAAATCCCTGAGGCAATCCGCAAGGGAAAAGAAGATGCAGCTAAAAATCTTATTACTGTAGCATTAGATGAAAACGATAGTATTACACATGATTTTATCGGTAAATTCGGAGGAGCTTCCGTATTGCTTAAGAAGGCTCCGGATGGTACCGGAGTTATCGCCGGAGGACCGGCGCGTGCTGTAATCGAGATGGCGGGAATCAAGAACATCCGTACAAAATCTCTTGGTTCAAACAACAAGCAGAACGTAGTTCTTGCTACAATCGACGGATTACGCCAGTTGAAGACTCCGGAAGAAGTAGCTAAGCTTCGCGGTAAATCTGTAGAAGAGATCTTAGGCTAAGGAGGTAGATCATAATGGCAAATTTAAAAGTCACATTAGTTAAATCTACAATTGGTGCTGTACCAAAGCATAAGAAGACTGTTGAAGCTTTAGGACTTAAGAAGTTGAACAAGACAGTTGAACTGCCGGATAACGCAGCAACAAGAGGTATGATCAAACAGGTTTGTCACCTGGTAAAAGTTGAAGAAGCATAAAATAACAATCAGATAGGAGGTGTCACAATGGACTTATCTAACTTAAGACCTGCTGACGGCGCAAAACAGAGTGATAATTTCAGAAGAGGACGTGGACACGGCTCTGGAAATGGTAAGACGGCCGGCAAGGGACATAAAGGCCAGAAAGCTCGTTCAGGAGCTACAAGACCTGGTTTTGAAGGTGGCCAGATGCCGTTATATAGAAGAATACCAAAGAGAGGTTTCACGAACAGAAACTCTAAAGATATCGTTGGTATCAATGTAAGCGCTCTTGAAGTGTTCGATAACGATGCGGTTGTTTCAGTTGAGACTTTACTGGAGCAGGGAATCGTCAAGAACCCGAAAGACGGCGTCAAGATCCTTGGCAACGGGGAGCTGACGAAGAAGCTTACAGTACAGGCAAATGCGTTCAGTGCAGGCGCTGCTGCTAAGATTGAGGCTTTAGGTGGAAAAGCAGAGGTGATCTAATGTTAGAAACTTTCCGAAAGGCATTTCAAATAAAGGATATTCGCAAAAAAATCGGATATACGTTTTTGATGTTAATCGTGATAAGAATTGGATCTGAACTGCCAACACCTGGTGTGGATCCAAGTTACATCAAAGATTTCTTTGCACAGAATACGGGGGAAGCGTTTAACTTGTTTAACGCTTTCACCGGTGGATCCTTTGAGCAGATGTCTGTGTTCGCTCTAAGTATTACACCATACATTACTTCTTCCATCATCATGCAGCTCCTTACGATAGCGATTCCGAAGCTGGAGGAAATGCAGAAAGAAGGAGAGGATGGAAGAAAGAAGATTGTAGCGATTACACGTTACCTCACGGTTGCCCTTGCCCTCATTGAATCTACGGCGATGGCGGTAGGTTTTGGACGGAGAGGACTGCTTGTCGAGTACAACTTTGTAAATGCGGCAATCGTAGTCCTGACGCTGACTGCCGGAAGTGCGCTTCTGATGTGGATTGGTGAAAGGATTACAGAAAAAGGAGTCGGAAATGGTATCTCTATCGTACTTGTGATAAATATTATTTCTCGTATTCCAAACGACATGACAACGCTGTTTGAACAGTTCGTCAAAGGAAAAAGCCTTGCCTCTGGAGGGCTGGCCGTCGTCATCATCCTGGCAATCATCATAGCTCTCGTCGTATTTGTCATTGTACTTCAGGACGGTGAGAGAAGAATTGCGGTACAGTATTCGCAAAAGGTGGTCGGGAGAAAAACGTTCGGTGGACAGTCCACGCACATTCCGCTGAAGATTAATACCGCGGGCGTCATTCCGATTATATTTGCATCATCTCTGATGCAGTTTCCAATCGTAATCGCATCTTTCCTCGGAAAGGACGGCGGAACGGGTATCGGAAGTGAAATCCTGCGGGGCATGAATCAGGGGAACTGGTGTAACCCGGAAAACCTGAAGTATTCCTGGGGATTGCTCGTATATATCATCCTCACCGTGTTTTTTGCCTATTTCTACACATCCATTACATTCAATCCTTTGGAGATAGCAAACAACATGAAGAAGAGCGGAGGATTTATACCGGGTATCCGCCCTGGAAAACCGACAGTTGAATATTTGACAAGAATATTGAATTATATTATTTTTGTCGGAGCATGCGGCCTTGTACTTATACAGATCGTTCCAATATTTTTTAACGGCTGGCTTGGGGCGAAAGTATCGTTCGGCGGTACGTCGCTTATCATCATCGTCAGTGTTGTGTTGGAGACTCTGAAGCAGATAGAATCACAGATGCTTGTACGTAATTACAAGGGATTTTTAAATAATTAACACCATTTTGAACTCGCAGAATTTTTTTCTGCGGGTTAAAATGCTATAAGGAGGAACACATATTATGAAAATTATTATGTTAGGCGCGCCGGGGGCGGGCAAAGGAACTCAGGCAAAGAAAATTGCCGCGAAATTCAGTATTCCTCACATTTCAACTGGTGATATCTTCAGAGCGAATATTAAGAATGGTACAGAGCTCGGCAAAAAAGCCAAGACGTATATGGATCAGGGGCTGCTCGTGCCGGACGACCTGGTAGTGGATCTGGTCGTAGACCGGGTGAATCAGGACGACTGCCGCGACGGCTATGTGCTTGACGGCTTCCCGAGGACGATACCACAGGCAGAGGCTTTGGATAAAGCGCTCGCGGAGCTCGGGCAGAAGGTGGACTTTGCCATAGACGTAGACGTGCCGGACGAGAATATCGTACGCCGGATGGGTGGGCGCCGTGCCTGCGTGACATGTGGAGCCACATATCATCTGGAGTATGCGCCGACAAAGAAGGACGGCATCTGCGACACGTGCGGGGGCGGCCTGATCCTCCGTGATGACGACAAGCCGGAAACGGTGGAGAAGCGTCTTGGCGTATACCATGAACAGACGCAGCCGCTGATAGACTACTATACAAATGCCGGCATATTAAAGACGGTTGACGGGACTGTGGATATCGAAGATGTCTTCCGGGCAATTGTAGAAATCTTAGGAGCGTAGGTTATGCCGATCAGTATAAAATCGGGCAGGGAAATTGAATTGATGACAGAAGCCGGACGGATTCTGGAAATCGTCCACGATGAACTTGCCAAAGCGTTACATCCAGGTATGAGTACCAAGGACATAGACGTACTCGGGGAGGAAGTGATAAGGAGCTATGGCTGTATCCCTTCCTTCCTCGATTACAACGGCTATCCCGCATCTATCTGCGTATCCGCCAATGAAGAAGTCGTGCATGGCATACCAGATAAGCACCGCATTCTAAAGGAGGGCGATATCGTCAGCCTCGACGCGGGGGTCATATATAAGGGATATCACTCCGATGCCGCACGGACGCACGGCATCGGAGAAATAAGCAGAGAAGCCGCTAAACTGGCAGAAGTTACCAGAGAAAGCTTCTTTGAAGGTATAAAATACGCAAAAGAAGGCAATTATCTATTTGAAATTTCGGCAGCTATTGGCAGATATGCAGAAAGCTTCGGTTATGGGGTGGTACGTGACCTGTGCGGCCACGGAATCGGAACAAATCTGCATGAAGCACCGGAGATACCGAATTATGAGATGAACAGAAAAGGCGTGAAGCTCAAGGCAGGAATGACACTTGCGATAGAACCGATGATCAATGCCGGTACCTGGGAAGTAGACTGGCTTGACGACGACTGGACCGTGGTCACGAGGGATGGCGCTTTATCTGCCCATTACGAAAATACGGTATTGATAACAGACGATGAACCGAAACTTTTGACCTTATCGAAATGATTTAAGTAAAGAGGACATCAGATATGGAAGAAGTAAAGACAGGAATGCTAGCAAAATCAAAGGCGGGTCATGATAAGGGTCAGGTTTATGTTATAATGGACACCGATGATGCATATGTATATTTAGCAGACGGCAGGATTAGAACTCTCGAAAGGCTGAAAAAGAAGAAAAAAAAGCATATACAGCCTATCAGGAGGGAGTTCGATGTGACAGCAGCAGATGATGCAGCTATAAAACAGATACTTAAAAATTTTAATAAGGATAGAGAGAATCAGGAGGATTTATAATATGTCAAAAGCTGACGTAATTGAGATTGAAGGAAAAGTAGTGGAGAAACTGCCTAATGCCATGTTTCAGGTAGAGCTTGAGAACGGGCACCAGGTGCTCGCGCATATCAGCGGAAAGCTGCGTATGAACTTTATAAAGATACTGCCCGGAGACAAAGTGACATTGGAATTATCTCCGTATGACCTTTCAAAAGGAAGGATTATCTGGAGAGATAAATAATATTCAAATATCTATTGACTTTGTTTGACGGCAGGTGCTATAATATATAAGCGTGTTTCTGGGCAAAACTGGAAACGCGCCGAAAACGTAGGCAGAGCAATGGATGAAAGGAGGATTTGACGTGAAGGTTAGATCATCAGTAAAACCAATTTGCGAAAAATGCAAAGTAATTAAGAGAAAAGGAAGCGTTCGCATTATCTGCGAGAATCCAAAGCATAAGCAGAGACAAGGCTAGGTACCGAGCACTTAGTGAAAGCGAAGCTTAAACTTAGTGGGAAGACCGTTCCCAAGCCTTAGCGAAGTATTTTCGAGCTTAGGCGCACGGAACTTTCTATCCATGTTATCAAATTATGCACACAAAATAGGCGGCTGATAGTAGACACACCAGGAGGTGTGTAGACTATTTAAAATATACAAGGACGCACCATTAGCCGGTGAATATCCTCGTATATTGCTTATAATACCGGCCCGTCATCACGGAGACATCCGGTGGCCGGAAAGGGCGTGCATACCGACACGCCTGGGAGCAGACAAAGCTCCCCAGTTAGAGACGATATGCAACTAAATGAGACGTGCACAGATTTCACAATTGGCTTTTGCAGGCTTGCCTGCATAAAGACAAATTGGGAAAGATGTATAGGGCGAAAGCCCGCATCGAGATGTAGCGAAGCGGAATCGAGATGGCACGGAAGAATTCAATCAAAAAGAAAATGGAGGAAATTCACATGGCTCGTATAGCAGGTGTAGACTTACCAAGAGACAAACGTGTAGAAATCGGACTTACTTATATTTATGGTATCGGAAGGACGAGTGCGACACGTATCCTAAGCGAGGCAGGAGTCAATCCTGACATTCGCTGCAGAGACCTTACAGACGAAGACGTTAAGAAGATCAGTGCTGTAATTGAAGAGACCCAGACAGTAGAAGGTGACCTCAGAAGAGAGATTGCCCTGAACATCAAGAGATTGCAGGAAATCGGATGCTACAGAGGTATCCGCCACAGAAAAGGCCTTCCGGTTCGTGGACAGAAGACGAAGACAAACGCAAGAACGAGAAAAGGTCCTAAGAGAACAGTAGCGAATAAGAAGAAATAAGCAACACATTAATGAATAAAAAGGAAAGCGTAGGTTAGTTTTATTATGGCAAAAAAAGTTACAAAGAAAGTGACAAAGAAACGTGTCAAGAAAAACGTTGAACGCGGACAAGCACACATCCAGTCATCATTTAACAATACGATTGTTACATTGACAGATGCTCAGGGTAATGCTCTTTCATGGGCAAGTGCAGGCGGTCTGGGATTTAGAGGTTCAAGGAAATCTACTCCTTATGCAGCTCAGATGGCAGCTGAGACAGCAGCTAAAGCGGCATTGGTACATGGCTTGAAATCAGTAGACGTTATGGTTAAGGGACCAGGTTCAGGGAGAGAAGCAGCAATCCGTGCACTTCAGGCATGCGGAATTGATGTTACAAGCATCAAGGATGTAACTCCGGTACCACACAATGGTTGCCGCCCACCGAAACGCAGAAGAGTCTAGTGAGCAGCCGAAGATCGGATGCTTACTTTAAGCAAGTAGTGAAGCGGATTGCTGATATCCGCTGTTATAAATAGGAGGAAATCGTAGATATGGCAGTAAACAGAGTTCCGGTTCTTAAAAGATGTCGTTCACTTGGTATGGATCCAATCTTTTTAGGAATTGATAAAAAATCCAACAGACAGTTAAAAAGGTCTAACAGAAAAATGAGCGAGTATGGTCTCCAGTTACGTGAGAAGCAGAAAGCAAAATTTATCTATGGCGTATTAGAGAAACCTTTCAGAAACTATTACAAGAAAGCAAAGCAGATGAACGGGATGACCGGCGAGAACCTGATGATTCTCCTTGAGTCAAGACTCGACAATGTCGTATTCCGTATGGGGCTTGCCAGAACAAGACGTGAGGCAAGACAGATTGTCGACCACAAGCATGTAATGGTGAACGGAAAACAGATTAACATCCCTTCTTACATTGTGAAAGTCGGTGATGTTGTTGAAATCAAAGAAAAACACAAAAGCTCTCCGAGATACAAAGGAATCCTGGAGGTTACAGGAGGACGTCTGGTTCCGGGCTGGTTAGAAGTAGATACCGAAAACCTGAAAGGGACTGTAAAGGAACTTCCCGCACGAGATGCAATCGATGTTCCTGTAGACGAGATGTTAATCGTCGAATTATATTCTAAATAATAACCCGTAACACCACAGGAGGTGGACTTAGTGTTTGATTTTAATAAACCGAATATTGAAATAACTGAGATTTCAGAAGATAAAAAGTATGGAAGATTTGTTGTGGAACCTCTGGAAAGAGGTTATGGTACAACATTGGGTAACTCTCTTCGCAGAATCATGCTTTCTTCTCTTCCGGGGTCAGCAATCAGCCAGGTGAAAATCGATGGCGTGCTGCACGAATTCAGTTCAATCCCGGGCGTGAAAGAAGATGTTACCGAAATCGTCATGAATTTGAAATCGCTGGCTATCAAGAACACATCTGAGACAGATGAGCCGAAGACAGCCTATATCGAATTTGAAGGCGAGGGTGTTGTAACAGCGGCAGATATCCAGGTGGATCAGGATATTGAGATCATGAATCCTGAAACAGTTATTGCGACACTGAATGGCGGGGCAGACAGCAAGTTATACATGGAGCTTACCATCACAAAAGGCAGGGGATATGTAAGTGCTGACAAGAATAAAAACGACGAGTTACCAATCGCAGTAATTCCGATTGATTCAATTTACACCCCGGTGGAGCGTGTGAACCTTACAGTTGAAAATACACGTGTTGGTCAGATTACAGACTTTGATAAATTGACATTAGACGTATATACCAACGGAACTTTGCTTCCGGACGAAGCAGTCAGTCTGGCTGCCAAGGTACTTAGCGAACACCTTAAACTCTTCATCGACCTTTCAGAAGTTGCCCAGGCGGCAGAAGTCATGATTGAAAAGGAAGACGACGAGAAGGAAAAAGTGCTGGAGATGAGTATTGATGAACTGGAGCTATCTGTACGCTCATACAACTGCCTGAAGAGAGCAGGAATCAATACCGTTGAAGAACTGACGAACAGAACACCGGAAGATATGATGAAAGTTCGAAACCTGGGACGCAAGTCCCTGGAAGAAGTGTTAGCAAAGTTAGACGAACTTGGCCTGTGCCTGAGCAGAGGCGAAGAATAGAGCAAATCACGAAGTGATTTGCGATGCCGATTGAACTACTAACGTTCAAGCGGCTTCCACAACAATAATAACGCTGTCAGTAAGACCGAAAGAGCATGGCAGGGCATTTGGCTAGTAAGTCCGAAGAAGCATAACCAGATGTTGGATAATGGAGGATTAGAAAGATGGCAAAATATAGAAAGCTTGACAGAACATCAAGCCAGAGGAAAGCATTAATCAGAAACCAGGTAACAGCATTGCTCAACCATGGCAAGATTGTTACGACAGAATCTAAAGCGAAAGAAATCCGTAAAGTGGCAGAAGGCCTTATCGCTATGGCTGTAAAGGAAAAGGATAACTTCGAAGAAGTAACTGTCAAAGCCAAAGTTGCCCGCAAGGACAAGGACGGCAAGAGAGTGAAAGAAGTAGTAGACGGAAAGAAAGTTACTGTTTACGACGAAGTTGAAAAGAAGATTAAGAAGGATATGCCAAGCAGGCTTCACGCAAGACGTGAAATGCTGAAGGTCCTGTATCCTGTAAAAGAAGTTCCGGCCGCACAGGCAGGAAGAAAGAAGAATACGAAAGAAGTCGACCTTGTCGCTAAGATGTTTGATGAGATTGCACCGAAATATGTTGGACGTAACGGCGGTTACACGAGAATCGTCAAGATTGGACAGCGTAAAGGTGATGCGGCTATGGAAGTTCTTCTTGAGCTTGTATAATAGAATAGCTTAATAGATGTACGAAAACGGGGTCAGGCCCCTATGGATATTCCATAGGGGCCTGACCCCGTTTTCAATATCTGGCATAACGTGGCGAATGACAGAAGATAGACAAAGTAATTTGGGGCATATATCTTGACTTCATGAATGTGTAAGCCTATAATGGAGCCAACATAATTGATTGCGGAGCGGGTATGAAAGAGAATATTTCCAGAGAACAGTTTATTAAGGCTACATATGAGGTTCTTTCGAAGGAAGGGATCCAGGCATTGAGCATCCGGCGTCTGGGAAAGATGATGGACTGCAATCCTGCCAACATCTATCGGTATTTTACGGGGCTTGACGAGCTTGTGCTGTATGCGTCACTTCAGTTCTTAAGCGGATACCTCAGGGAAGTTGCAGGGTGCTTTGACCGGATAGAAGACAGCCTGAAGCTGCATTTTGCGGTGTGGAGGTGCTTTGCCGAATCTTCCTTTGAAAAGCCTGAGATATTTGACAATCTGTTTTTTGGTAAATACAGCGGCAGGCTGGATCAGATAATGAGGGAATATTATGAGATATTCCCAGAAGAGATAGGCATGATTGAAAAGGGGAAGGAGGCTATATTTGTTAATGGTGATTTCAGCCACCGGGATTACCTGATGATTGAGAACTGCGTCAGGGATCATAGGTTGAGTGCCGAAGACGCCAGGCTGTTGAACAGCGCGAGCATCCATCTGTATAAAGGTTATCTGAAGGATTTGCTGGACGCCAGACAGCAGGGGCAGGAACCAGATGCCGCAGGAAAGGCTGAGGAGTTTATGAAATGTCTGGAAGAGATTGTTTTCCGGTTTGTAAAGTAATCATTCTGCCCAAAATTAATCGCGATTAATAATTGGTATGACACTGTTCACTGAAAACTTGTAAAGGAGGAACTACTATGAACCTGGATGAAATGCTGAAGAAGGAAAAGGACAAAATCGAATCGAAAATCAAGATAGGAAGCGAGATTCTCTATCTGACGAAGGACCAGTGCATCGAGGCAGGCCCGGATGTGAAGCAGACGCTCGAAATTATAGAAAAGACGCTGGATGCCCACGGCAGGAAAGAGTATGAGATGCCGGCAAAGATTGGAATCCACCCGTATGATGACGTGTTCTATCATGCAATGCCTGCCTATGTACCGGGACAGATGGCGTGTGGAGAGAAATGGATAGAGTGTTATCCTAGGAATCCGAAAGAATATGGGCTCCCACAGACATCAGGGCTTATGATTCTCAATGAAATACTGACAGGGTTCCCGATGGTCATCATGGACGGGGCATGGCTCACAGCGATGCGTACTCCGGCAGTTACTTCGATTGCTGCTGCGGCACTCCACCCCGATGCTGAGACGTTCGGCATGTTCGGGTGTGGCGTTCAGGGAATCGGACATGTGAGATATATCGTCCATAAGCTGAAAAACTTGAAAAAAATATATGTCTATGACGTGAGACGAGAGACTATGGAGCGGCTCGTAGAACAGGTAAAGGATGAAGTAGACGGAATCGAGCTGATCATGGCAGCATCACCCAAGGATGTGGCAGAAAACTGTGATGTCATGAGTTCTGCGACTATCATCACAAGAGAGAATATGGCCGTCGTGAAGAAGGAGTGGGTACATGCAGGACAGACAATCCTGCCGTGTGACCTGAATACGTTCTGGGAGGCGGATATCCAGAGGAATGCCGACAAGTATATCGTTGACAGCCGGGATGAGCATGTGCTGTTTGACAGCATGGGATATTTTCCGGACGGGCTGCCTGAGATATATGCGGAGACAGGAGAGATTGTGGCTGGTATCAAAGAAGGCAGAGAACGGAAGGATGAACTGATCGTATGCTCTAACATAGGCATGTCTGTCTGTGACGTGGCCATGGCGAAGTATATCTTTGACTCAGCACTGGAGAGGAACCTGGGCACGGTATTGAAGCTGTAGAAACAGTTAACTGTCCTGCCGCAATAGTCAAGATTACAATGTAATATACGTATGGTACGGAGAACCGGGTGGATGGCTTAGCCGGGCTTATATGCCCACACTCGGTTCTTCTGTCGCGACCGGCGCTGGCACGACATACTTTCACTTGTGGTCGTGCAGCTTTTTTTTGGCCGACGGGGTTACAAAAAATATTGTTAAAAAAATATCAAAAAAGTATTGACAAATATTTAACGAGGTACTATACTAAGCCCTGAAGAAAGATAAACACTATTACGGGAGGAACATAAAAAATGGCGAAGAAAAAGGAAGCAATACCAGCAGTTGTCGACAGCGTAGAGACTCTCGAAGCTAAAATGAAAGCGATGAGAGATGCTCAGAAAGTATTTGCTACATACACACAAGAACAGGTTGATAAGATATTCTATGAGGCAGCACTTGCGGCCAACAAGATGCGAATTCCGCTGGCCAAGCAGGCAGTCGAAGAGACAGGGCGCGGTATCGTGGAGGATAAGGTCATCAAGAACCATTATGCTGCAGAGTATATCTATAATGCATATAAGAACACGAAGACATGCGGGGTAATCGAAGAAGATGCCGCTTTTGGAATCAAGAAGATTGCAGAACCGATTGGCCTTGTAGCAGCGGTCATCCCGACGACGAACCCTACGTCTACGGCGATATTTAAGACGCTTATCTGCCTGAAGACGAGAAATGCAATCATCATCAGCCCTCATCCATCTGCCAAGTCTTGTACAATTGCGGCGGCCAAGGTCGTGCTGGACGCGGCAGTAAAGGCAGGTGCTCCGGAAGGTATTATCGGCTGGATTGATGTTCCGTCTCTTGAACTTACGAATATGGTTATGAAAGATGCAGATATTACGCTTGCTACAGGGGGCCCGGGCATGGTAAAGGCGGCCTACTCTTCCGGAAAACCGGCGCTTGGCGTGGGTGCCGGCAATACTCCTGTTATAATAGATGACACGGCGGATATCAAGATGGCAGTAAGTTCTATTATCCATTCCAAGACATTTGACAATGGTATGATATGTGCTTCGGAACAGACCGTTACGGTTCTTGACAGCATATATGATGAGGTGAAGAAAGAGTTCGCCTATAGAGGGTGCTATTTCCTGAAGAAGGGCGAGGAGCTCGACAAGGTGCGTAAGACGATTATTATAAACGGCGCCCTCAACAACAAGATTCCCGGAAAGTCTGCCTATGAGATTGCTAAGCTCGCCGGTGTTGAAGTTCCGGAGGATACGAAGATTCTGATAGGCGAAGTCGAATCTGTGGATATCTCAGAAGAATTTGCCCATGAAAAGCTCTCACCGGTACTGGGAATGTACAGGGCGAAGACATATGATGAAGCGCTTGCAAAGGCAGAGCAGCTCGTAGCTGACGGCGGATACGGACATACGGCATCCCTGTACGTACATCCGGCGGAGCAGGAAAAGATTGCAAAACACGCGGCAGCTATGAAGACATGCCGAATACTTATCAACACACCTTCATCCCATGGCGGAATCGGTGACTTATATAACTTCAAGCTTGCTCCGTCTCTGACTCTTGGATGCGGTTCCTGGGGAGGCAACTCCGTATCAGAAAACGTTGGAGTAAAGCATTTGATTAACATCAAGACGGTTGCTGAGAGGAGAGAAAACATGCTTTGGTTTAGAACGCCTGAGAAGGTATACTTTAAGAAAGGCTGCATGCCTGTAGCACTTGATGAACTTGGAACAGTTATGAAGAAGAAAAAAGCATTTATCGTAACGGATTCCTTCTTATATAAGAACGGCTATGTTGCCCCGATTGAAGAGAAGTTAGACGAGATGGGCATCCAGCATACATGCTTCTATGAAGTGGCGCCAGACCCGACGCTGCAGTGTGCACAGAAGGGTACCGATCAGATGAAGCAGTTTGAGCCTGACACGATTATCGCTCTTGGCGGAGGTTCTGCCATGGACGCAGCCAAGATCATGTGGGTGATGTACGAGCATCCGGAAGCTGACTTTGAAGACATGGCAATGGACTTCATGGATATACGCAAGAGGGTGTACACTTTCCCGAAAATGGGTGAAAAGGCATACTTTGTGGCGATTCCGACCTCTTCAGGAACAGGTTCCGAGGTGACGCCGTTTGCAATCATCACAGATGCAGACACAGGCGTCAAATGGCCGATAGCTGATTACGAGCTGCTTCCGAATATGGCTATCGTCGATGTAGACAATATGATGACACAGCCAAAAGGACTTACAAGCGCTTCTGGCATCGATGTCATGACTCATGCGATAGAAGCATATGTATCAATCATGGCTACAGACTATACAGACGGGCTTGCGATGAAAGCAGTGAAGAATGTATTTGAGTATCTGCCTTCTGCATACGAAAATGGGGCAAATGATCCGAAAGCGCGTGAGATGATGGCTAACGCCTCCTGTATGGCAGGCATGGCATTCGCCAATGCGTTCCTCGGGCTCAACCACTCCATGGCACACAAACTGGGCGCGTTCCATCATCTGCCGCACGGTGTAGCCAATGCAGTCGTCCTCACAGAGGTTATCAGATATAATGCGGCAGAAGTGCCGACTAAGATGGGGACATTCTCACAGTATGAGTATCCACATGCGCTTGCAAGATACGCAGAACTGGGACGCTTCGCAGGTTGCCAGGGCAAGGATGATCAGGAAGTGCTCGACAGCTTCATAGCTAAGCTGGAAGATCTGAAAGAAAAGATAGGTATCAAAAAGACGATCAAAGATTACGGCATCGACGAGAAATACTTCTTAGATACGTTGGATGACATGGTAGAGCAGGCCTTCAACGACCAGTGCACAGGAGCTAACCCGAGATATCCGCTCATGAAAGAAATCAAAGAAATATACCTGAAATGCTTCTACGGTAAATAATATAATTTGTAATTAGGGACGTAACCTTTTTGAATTTTGTTACGTCCCTAATTGCATTTTGTGGTGTACCTATATGAAGACAACCGTGTACCTTTAGAGAATGGTTAAAATATTAACAATAAAATATAGTGAAAATAAAAAGTTAAAAATATATCAAATTCTCTTTCCAAATGAATCTTGGGGGTGTATAATGGCAGTATCTAATAAATGAACGGCTGTATATACTAAAAGGAGGCAGGGTTATGAATATGGAAAATGCTGTATTGATTGTTGAGAGACCACATAAGAAGGTGTATAAATGTGAAAAGGACATTGTCAAAGTCTTTCATCCGGGGCATCCGAAGGCAGACGTGTTCAACGAGGCGCTGAATACTGCAAGGGTGGAGGCTGCGGGTCTTGATATACCGAAGGTTAAGGAAGTGACGGAGATTGACGGCAGGTGGTCTCTTGTCATCGAATATAAAGATGGCAAGACGCTGGAAGAGATGATGGCTGTCGATGCAGATAATATGGAGAAGTATATGGAAGATTTTGTGGACCTCCAGCTCCAGATGCACGGCAGGAAGTCCCCCCTGCTCAACAAGCTTCATGATAAGCTGGCCCGGCAGATTAACGGATTGAAGGAACTGGACGCCACGACGAGGTATGATCTGCTGACGAGGCTTGACAGCATGCCGAAGCATGATAAAGTCTGCCATGGGGACTTCAACCCGAGCAACGTGATTGTAGGAAAGAACGGTAAGATGACAATCGTCGACTGGGCACATGCCACGCAGGGCAATGCCAGTGCGGACGCAGCCATGACGTATCTGCTGTTCGCGTTGAAGAACAAGGAGACAGCGGACCTGTATCTGAAGATATTCTGTAAGAAATCTGACACTGCAAGGCAGTATGTACAGCAATGGCTTCCAATCGTGGCAGCAGCTCAGCTTACGAAGGATAACGAACTGGAAAAGGAATTCCTCATGAAATGGATAGATGTAATGGACTATCAATAAAAGCCGCAGCATTCCGACAGGGGTAATTAGATAACAAAAATCCGGAGAAGAATACGTAAGTTCTTCTCCGGATTACTTTTTCATACCGGATGTGCGGCAGACCTTGCGTCTACCAGAAGACGTTGCCGCCTACGTTGACGCCTGAAGCGCCTGTCCATGCAGCGTTGAACGAATAGCAGTTAAGAACTGCAGAATGCCTCGCTCCGCCAAGCGCCGCCTGGGCGGCTGAATAGGCTGATTGTGACGGCCCTCTCGCCAGAACCCGGTTCAGGCTGCCGTCCCATGTAGGCGCGAACTGGCCTGACTGGTAGATGACTCCGCTGATAGTATTCGGATAACTCGGGCTGGCTACCCGATTCATGATAACCGTGGCAACAGCCAGCATCCCATCGTAGCTGCCACCGGCCTCGCACTCAAGTATAGCGGCAAATAACGCTGTATCAGATACATTGGCATCTATAGAACCTCCGTTGTTGACAGTCCCTCCATTATTGCCGTTCGTATTGTTATTATTACCATTGTCAGTCTTGCCTGGCGCTGTAGTAGGGCCGGCAACAGAATTATCCTGGGCGGTTCTGCTTGCCGCCGCCGCGGCTTTCGCACGTTCCAGCTGTGCACTGTACTCGGATAATTCACCTGAAGTAGAAGATATCTTCGCATTTAATGCTTCCTGCTTTGCTTCCAGGTCGCTTTGCAATCCCGCTAATTCTTCTTGTTGTGTTTCTAAGGTTCCCTGTTTCTTCTCAATGTCGGCACGGGCTGTTTGAAGTTCGTCCAACATCTGTCTGTCGTATGTACTTATATTAGTTACAAATTCTGCCTTGTTTAGAAAATCAGCCATGTTTTCGGATGAAAAAAGAATCTCAAGCAATGAGGCGCTGCCGCCTTCATACATGAACTTGATCCTGTCCTTCATGGCATCATACTGGGCATCCTCGTTAAGCTTAGCGGCGGCTACATCCAGCTTGGACTTTTCGACCGCGGCAGACAGCTCCTCTATCTTAGAGGATGTTGCATCCAGTTCGTCACATAAAGCGGACAGCTGACTGTTGAGGTCATTGAGCTCCCCCTGCAGATCAGAAGTCTTTCCTTCTAACTCGTTTGTTGAAGGTTCTGCATATACCGACGTATTAACAGAAGCAATTGTTACGGCGCAAGTAAGACACATAGCAGCACGCAATATACGTTTCTTTTTCGTACTCTTCATATACATTTCCTTTCCCTTTTTAGCGAGTGCTTTTCTATTATACAACAAATTGCTTTATAAAGCAAATTTTGTTAAAATAGTACATAGAATGTATGGACGTGGAGGAAAGGACCTTATGAGAAAATACGAGGAAGAACACTATAAGTATGATAATATCAAAGACGCGGTGTATCCGTGGGTTAAGGAGGCGCTTACCGATAATCATGCGCTTAACGGAAAGCATATATCCGAGAAAGATGCTCCGGTCGTATCTTTTGTCGGCGAGTTGAAAATAATCTTTGTAATTAAACGCGGCGATGATACGTTCGAGGTGTTGAAGGATAATATGCTGCCGCCTGGCTGCGATATAGAAGAATTATATCATCTGTCCTGTGAGAATCTGATAAGAGATGTGGAATTTGTAATAGGCAATACGTGGTATGGCGCCTTTGCCATCATCGCAGACGGGCATCACGAGTGCAGTTCACTCTGTTTTAAGCATATATGGCAGGTATGCGTAGATAAGCTGAAAGACGATATAGTAGTCATGGCACCGACGAAAGACATGGTCTTATTTGCGGCAGCGGGACAGGAGGAAGTGGTCAGAAAGATGGTTGACCACGGAAGACAGGCGTATGATAGTTCATCAGATAAGATCAGCCAGTCGCTGCTTCTGTTTTCTAAGGACAGAAAGGAACTGACGGTATATGATAAACGATATTAAGATGGTGGCATTTGACCTGGACGGCACGCTGCTGACGACGAAAAAGGAATTCACAGAACGGGCGAAGGACGCTATAACGAGAGCTGCCGCCCGTGGTGTCGTAATGCTTCCCGCTACGGGAAGGCCGCTGACAGCTATCCCGGAAGAGATTCTGTATTTTCCGGGAATCAGGTATGCGATAACAGCCAATGGCGGAAGAGTTATGGATACTGTCCGTAATAAAGTGATATTTGAAGAACTTGTCCCTCCGGAGATTGCGCGAAAAGTATTGGATATTTACGAACATTATGATACACTACGAGAAGTATATTATGACGGAGCGGGATTTGCAGAAGAAAAGATGCTCGTACGGATTAAAGATTTCTTCGGAATATCAGCAATGGCGGACTATATTCTGTCCACAAGGACGCCGGTTGATGATATCAGAAGAAAATTTGAAACCGAAGGCAGAGCGGTAGATAAAGTACAGGCTGTATTTGCTGATCTGGCAGATAAGCAAAAAGCGCTCGATGAGCTGAAGGCAGTGGAAGGAATCGAAGTGACCGGAGCGCTTGTCAATAATATCGAAGTAAGTGTTAAGGGAGTCAATAAGGGCAACGCGCTCTTGCGGCTCGGTGAGATGCTTCATATTAAAAGGGAAGAGATTCTGGCGCTTGGTGACGGCGCTAACGATATAGAGATGCTGAAGAAAGCAGGCTTCGGCGTTGCTATGGAGAATAGTTCTGTCGAAGTGAAAAGTGCGGCGGACTTCGTGACAGTATCAAATGATGAGTACGGCGTTGCCAGGGTAATCGAAGAGTATGTGTTGTAGCCTTATGGCAGGATAGCTGTATAAGATGTGGCGCAGGGTGCAGAAAGCGACTGCAGATACACTGTGGATTAAGAAGGGAGAAAAGGATGTTAGATATTATTAAAGTTATTATTCTGGGGATTGTAGAAGGAATCACGGAATGGCTGCCGGTCAGCAGTACGGGGCATTTGATACTTGTAGGGGATGTGCTGAAGCCGGGCATGTCGGACGGGTTTATGGAGATGTTCAACGTGGTTATCCAGCTCGGGGCTATCATGGCGGTTGTCGTACTTTATTTTCACAAGCTGAATCCATTTTCTCCACGCAAGTCGAGGAAGCAGAAGATGCTCACATGGCAGATGTGGATTAAAGTGGTAATCGCTTCTGTTCCGGCCGGGATTATCGGCATACTGTTTAATGATATTCTTGACGAACTGTTCTATAAACCATTGCCGGTAGCGGTCATGCTCATCCTGTACGGCGTGCTGTTTATCATAATCGAGAACCGTAATGCCCACAGGAAACCGAGCATAAGCCGGATATCCGACCTCACGGTACCGATGCTGCTGTGGATAGGGTTCTTCCAGATGCTTGCGCTGATTCCGGGGACGTCCAGATCGGGCGCGACCATCGTCGGCGCGCTGATTATCGGAGTTTCAAGAGAGATTGCGGCGGAATTCACCTTCTTCCTCGCGATACCTGCGATGTTTGGGGCAAGCCTCATAAAGCTCATCAAGTTCGGCTTCCACTTTACAGGTGCGGAATTCGGCCTGCTCATGCTAGGCTGCATCGTATCATTCGGCCTGTCCATCGTGGCGATTCGTTTCCTGATGGGCTACATCAAGAAACACGACTTCAAAATATTCGGATGGTACCGGATCGTGCTGGGCGGGATAATAGTCATATCGGCTGCGGTGCAGATTTTCCTCAAATAAATGGGAGTTTAGTGAAGTGGACGCCGCTGGGGAGGTATGGGGCAGATGCTCCGATGCGTCCGGGAACTGCGACTATCACACAGATTCCTAAGCCTGTGGAATGTTCGCCGATGGCGGCTCTCACCCCACAAGCCAAGGAATCTGGTGAGGATTCTTAAGTCCCTCCCGCTTAGACCTGCGCATCTGTCCCATACCTCCCCCTCGGCTATCTACTTTACTGGCACGGGCGAGGGCGGCTGTGTGACACTACTGGCTGATGGAAGTGCTTTGTTTGTGTAAGTATAGAGATAGAGGGCTAAGCAAGCTAAGCCCTTTGCCGAAGAGAAATCCTAATATAAGAAGAGCCGGAATCAGGTACGGGGATGTGTATGAGATGACATCCCCTGCCTGGTTCCGGCTCTTCTTGCAGTAATGGCGTGTACGCCTCGCTGCAAATGCTTGACAACGAACATATTCGCCAGCCTGATTCATCTGGACTAGCAAAACTCTTATCATTCATCTGCTCTTTGTGTTATTCACATTAAGCTTGCGATATTTTATCACTCAACTTACGCAGCCAGCGGCCATCCGCTGGCCAGTAACGTCACACAGCCGCACTCGCCCTTGTTAAGTGAAGTAGATAGCGGGCGGGGAGCCGGGTGGGAGATGCGCAGGTGTAAGCGGAAGAGGCGGAGAATCCTTTCCGTAGCCCTTATCCTGCGGGATGTAAGCCGCTGTCGGCGCACATTCCGCAGGGTTAGGGATACGTGAAATAGTCAGAGCCTCGTACGCATCGGAGCAGATGCCACCCGGCTCCCAGTCCGCAGCCACTTCACTAAACTCACAATTCATTGCAGATTCTACTTGTTTTTCCCGGAAAACATGATAAAATATGTACTAGACTTGTATTTTTATGCAGAATAATTTATCAATTAGATTTGGAGGAATACTATTATGAAAATCAAGAAATTAATGAGCGTACTGCTGGTTGGAGCTTGTGTCGTCTCCCTGGCCGCATGTGGTTCCAAGAAGGATGAGAAAAGTGACGATGGTGATAAGGAATCCAAAGACACGCTGGTAATGGCAACGAACGCGGAGTTCCCGCCATATGAGTTCCGCGACGGAGACAAAATCGTCGGAATCGATGCAGAGGTCGCACAGGCTATCGCTGATAAGCTTGGAATGGAGCTGAAGATTGAAGATATGGCGTTTGACTCTATCATTCCAGCCGTTACAAGCGGAAAAGCTGACTTTGGCGCAGCCGGGCTTACCGTGACAGAGGACCGTAAAAAGAATGTCGACTTTACAGATACTTATGCAAAGGCAACCCAGGTAATCATGGTAAAGGAAGACAGCGACGTGGCAGGGCCGGACGATTTGGAAGGCAAGAAGATAGGTGTACAGCTTGGAACGACAGGCGATATGTATGCCGGCGACATCAAAGATGCAGAAGTGGAACGTTACAATAAAGGATTCGAGGCGGTCCAGGCCGTACAGCAGGGCAAGATTGACGCGGTAGTCATCGATGGCGAGCCAGCCAAAGAATTTGTAAAACAGGCGGAAGGGATTAAGATTCTGGACGAAGCGTTTACAGAGGAAGAGTATGCGCTTGCAGTAGATAAAGGAAATGACGATCTGCTCAAGAAGATCAATGACGCGCTGAATGAGCTGAAAGAAAATGGCAAGCTGGACGAAATCGTAGATAAATACATCAATGCAGATGATGCAGAATAAAGAGATAAGGATGTAGGGTATGTTACAGACATGGCAGGATAAATTCGTTGCAAATTTTATAGAAGAGAACCGCTGGAAATATCTGCTGGACGGTCTGAAGGTCACGCTTCAGATCACGTTTTTTGCTGTGCTCATCGGTATTGCGCTAGGGTTCCTTGTGGCAATCGTGCGCTCCACTTACGACAGGACAGGAAAGCTCAAGATTCTGAATCTGCTGTGCAAGCTGTACCTGACGGTTATACGTGGGACTCCTGTCGTCGTTCAGCTGCTTATCATATACTTTGTCATATTCGGAAGCACGGATGTCGACAAAGTGTTCGTGGCGGTTCTGGCGTTCGGCATCAATTCGGGAGCTTACGTGGCGGAAATATTCCGCTCTGGTATCATGTCCATCGACAACGGGCAGTTTGAAGCGGGGCGGAGCCTGGGATTCAATTACGTCCAGACGATGATACATATTATAATGCCGCAGGCATTCAAGAATGTACTGCCTGCGCTTGGAAATGAATTTATCGTGCTCCTGAAAGAGACATCCGTATCCGGCTATATTGCCATGCAGGATTTGACGAAGGGCGGAGATATCATAAGGAGCCAGACATTTGATGCTTTTATGCCCCTCATCGGCGTCGCCCTTATCTACCTGGCCATGGTATTGATATTTACAAAGCTTGTAAATATGCTGGAAAGGAGGTTGAGGAGCAGTGACCATTAACGGAGAGACATTAATCAAAGTAGAAGAACTGCATAAAATATTTGGGGAGCTGCATGCACTTGACGGAGTATCCGAAGAAATACGCAAAGGGGAAGTGGTCGTTGTCGTAGGACCGTCAGGATCCGGCAAGTCTACCTTCCTGCGTTCCCTCAACCTGCTGGAAGTGCCGTCCAGAGGACATGTATACTTTGAAGGTACCGATATTACCGGCAGGAATGTGGATATCAACAAGCACCGCCAGAAGATGGGGATGGTATTCCAGCATTTTAACCTGTTCCCCCACAAGACGATACTGCAGAATATTACGCTTGCGCCTGTCAAGCTGCTGAAGAAGAGCAAGGAAGAGGCAGAAGAGAAAGCCATGGATCTGCTCAGGCTTGTAGGGCTGGAGGAGAAAGCGAACGCGTATCCTTCGCAGCTGTCAGGAGGACAGAAGCAGAGGATTGCTATCATACGTTCTCTGGCGATGGATCCTGAAGTGATGCTTTTTGATGAACCGACATCTGCCCTTGACCCTGAGATGGTAGGGGAAGTGCTGGAACTTATGAAGCAGCTTGCCCAGGATGGCATGACAATGGTCGTGGTGACCCATGAGATGGGATTCGCCAAGGAAGTGGCGACCCGGGTCATCTTTATGGATGAAGGACAGATAAAGGAACAGGCAAGTCCGGCAGAGTTCTTCGGAAACCCGAAAGAACCAAGGCTTCAGGAGTTCCTATCGAAGATATTATAAAATCAGATGAATAACTAAAGTAATGAAGTCAAATATACCACCTGTGAAAGAGATTTGATATGGCACTATGATAAATATGGAAAACCGTAGGTATATGCAATTCACTTTTCGTGATGCATAAAATCTACGGTTTTTCACTGCTAGATTTGTAGGCCTCCAGACGTCAAACTCTGAGGATTGTTATTTTTCCTCCTGTTTTTTAAACGCTATAAAATTGATTCCAAATTTTATTCCAGCAAGTAGTAAAGATGTTCCTAATCCTGTGTAAAATACAGCTATAGCTACTTCTGGCATTAAACCATAAGATCTTATAACAATTCCGAATGTTATCATCATAGCCATAATAAAGAATGACCTAATATCAAAAAAATTCCAAAAATATTGTTTTTCATTTAAGTACTCTGTTATTCGCTTTGTATGTTTTGTTACCAGTTTGTTAAATACGAAAAACCAAAACATAAAGAATATGATACTGGTGAGTGCTATATTCATAATCGAGAAATAGCTTATATATGCAAGAAAGCCAATTTTAGAAATATTAAAACCAGCAGCCATCCAAACCAGACTTGCAATAAGTAGTAACGTTTTTCTTTTTACTTTAATATTTACACCTCCCTGTCTGTTATGAACAAAGTTCATTTTGTTGTTTAATTTTTCCCACTTTAAAACAGTCGTTTTTATTTATCTCAAGAATTTTATCTTTTTATACTACCGTACTATTTATACATCACTTCTGCAATATGAACATTGTTCATGTTTAGATGTTATATCTTTTAATCCAATTTGTCAATAGTTACTTCAGAAACTGAATATTAAGATCTCTCCATTACCTGTGTACGCTTAACTCGAGCATATATCATTTTTAAACACGATAGTAACTGTACACCAATGACAACTACTGCCTATTAACCAGTTCCAATGAGGTCGCACTGAACCGGTCCGGGGTCAATGTCAAGAAATATAAGGTTCTGGTACTTACCTTGTGTGGCCTGCGCGCGCGGATAGCAGGCATGATTGTAACAGCAAGACTCAATTGTATCAGCGATGAAAAGCTGATGTGGATATGGCCCCATGACGATGCCGCGATTGTCTTCCATATACTTCGGGAGATAAATTAAGAGAGTCTTTTGCCTGGATTCATAGAAAGCCTCTATAAAGACATTAGGATTATCAATTAGGACGTGAAAATTATCTGTGTTATCATATAAGCAGTAACGTATATAGTGATGCTGCGGCATTGAAAAGGGAATCTGGTGTGAATCCAGGACAGCCCGCTGAGATTCTTTTTGGTGGGGAAAGGACAGCGGCTGTGCTGTCCTTTCTCTGCCGTTTTTTTGCATAGGATATTCCTTCGGCCGCTTATGCACGTGTTCTATATTCTAATTTGCGAAACAGGAGGAACGAGATGGAGACGAAAGAAGCATTGCTGAAAAAGCTGTCGGACTGTGTGTTTGACATGGAAGATGAAGAAGTGGTGGATGTAGTAAAGGAGTATATCGCGTGCGGCTATGACCCTGAGGAGGGGATGCTAAGAGGCCTTGTGGATGGGATGAAACGGGCCAGCGGGCTGTACGAAGAGGGCGAGTATTTCGTTCCGGAGCTCATCGTATGCTCTGACGCCATGTATGCAGGAATTGAGGAATTCCAGAAATATCTGCTAGATTCTGAGCATACGAGTATCGGAAAGGTGGCCATCGGAGTGGTGGAAGGGGACACCCACGATATCGGGAAAAATCTTGTGAAGATTATGATGGAGACTGGCGGATTTGATGTCTGTGACCTCGGACGTGACGTGCCTCTCGACAAATTTGTCGACTATGTAAAAGAAAATGACGTGGACATACTGTGCATGTCCTCCCTCATGACCACTACGATGCCGGGAATGGGGATTGTCATTGATAAGCTGAAAGAAGCCGGACTGCGCGGCAAAGTAAAGATAATGGTAGGAGGCGCCCCGGTATCCCCTGCATTTGCTAAGAAGATAGGCGCAGACGGCTACACCGGCAGCGCCATAGAAGCGGCAGAATATGCAAAAAGCCTGGTTGATGCATAAGGGGGGAGCAGCCATGATGGCTGAGATAAAAGATTTTCATTGTACGTACGACAACTCCGCTGGCATCAATGAAGAGGTGACGAGCAATCTTAACTTACAGTTTCCCGACGCATATATGCACTGGGAGACGATGGCCGCCCTTTCAAAGGCGCTGAAGGTGCACGACGGGTCATCCTTCTGCGGGCTGCCCTTCTGCCATACGGTTGAGGCCGAAGCGATGGGCGGCATCATCAATTATGGGAATGAAAAGACGGGCCCAAGGGCCAAAGCATATATCTGTACGGCTCCGGAAGAGCTGCTAGAGCTGCCGGAGATGGACTTCCGGAAAGGAAGGATTCATGAAGTGCTCCTTGCCTGTCAGGCGCTTAGAAGGGAAGGCGAACATGTAGTGCTCCAGGTGTCCGGGCCATTTACCATTCTGAATGTACTGATCGATGCGAAATATGTATTCAAGGCTATGCGCAAAAAGCCAGATCTGATGAAAGACGTATTCTGGAAGTTTGGGGAAGAGATTCTGCGTTTTATGGAAGAAGCCAGGAAGTATGGGGTGGATATGATCAGCTATGCAGATTCTTCCGGAGGGCTTAGTATCCTTGGCCCGAAGATGGCAGAGCAGGTAGTGGAAGACTTTACCTATGAATTTCTGAAAAGAGTCGAGGAGAGGATGGAAGGCGAGACGCTCGTACTTCTATGTCCAAAGACTACATTTGCTCTTCTCGGGACAAAGAAGGCAGAGCTTTTGGATGCACGATTGTCCGGACCGTCAGATTATGGCGACGCCTGTATCGAGATGGTCGGCAAAACAGCATTTGTAGGGCAGATGTGTATCAAAAATATACACTATAAGCTGGAGAATGCAGTCATAAAGACGGTGAAGCTAATGTAAAGGAGAGGACAGATGGGTGAAAAGGAAGAATTGTTGAAAAGCTGTCGGACGGCGTAGTTGATATGGAAGAAGATGATGTGGAGGAGGCGGCCAGAGTGTCAGAAGGAGGATGTGTAAGATGGCTTCGGTGACGATAAGGGAAAGCGGGGAGAAGATTTCCTGCAGGACGGGGGAGAATCTGCTGAACGTGCTGTTGGAATCCGGCATATTCATAGATAATCCGTGTAACGGAACTGGAGTATGCGGAAAATGCAAGATTAAGGTATCAAGCGGAATACTGTCAGAGCCGACCGGCACGGAAAGCAGCCGGTTAAGCCCCATGGAGCAGGAGGCCGGAATCCGGCTGGCCTGTATGGCGGATGTCCAGGGCGATGTGGAAGTGGAACTGCTGAACAGGGACCAAATACACAAGGTGCTGACAAATGGATATGTGCCGGAGTTCGAGATGGATTCTTTTGAGGATGGATACGGCATTGTCATAGACATCGGTACGACCACAGTCGTAACGGCCCTGGTCGAGCTCCGAACAGGAAAGGAGCTGGCGGATGCATCTATGCTCAATGCCCAGAAGCGATACGGACAGGATGTGCTGACGAGGATTACTTATGAGTATGAGAATCCGGACCAGGGAGCAGAGGAGCTGAAGGACGCAATCGTCCGCTCCATCAACGCCATGATAGAAGAGGTGTGCCGGGAGGCGGCTGTGGACAAGGAAGGAATCTGTGCAATCCATGTGGCTGCCAACTGCACGATGATGCATATGCTTCTTGGCGTGGATGCCCGGCCGATTGGAAGGGCGCCTTATGAACCGGTATTTAAAGAGGCCCGTGAACTGGCGGCCAAGGAGATCGGGCTAGAGGCCGGAGAGGGTACGAAGCTCTACTGTCTGCCACAAGTGTCCGGATATAACGGTGCAGATATCGTGGCGGGTGCTTACGTGTGCCGCCTCCAGGAAGAAAAAGAGAACGTGCTGTTCATCGATATCGGGACAAATGGCGAGATTGTGCTTGCAAGCGGCGGAAGGCTGCTGTGCTGTTCCTGTGCCGCGGGCCCGGCATTGGAGGGGATGAACATCAGCTCCGGGATGCGTGCCGCGGAAGGAGCGGTAGAGTACGCCGTGATTACGGAACAGGGAGTGAAGCTTTCAACGATAGATAACAAAGAGCCGGCGGGAATCTGCGGCAGTGGAATCCTGGCAGTGGTGAAGGAGCTTCTGCGCACTGGGATTGTCAGAAAGACCGGGGCATTTATCAAGAAAGATAAGCTGCCGGAAACAGATTACCGGTATCCGATGATACAGATGAACGGTTCCAAACGGGAGTTTATCCTGCATGAAGAGCCGAGGCTGCTCGTCACCCAGGGGGATGTCCGGCAGGTACAGCTCGCCAAAGGGGCGATACTTTCCGGGTTTACGGCTCTGCTTGCCAAGGCCGGAATCTCTATGCATGACCTTGATAAAGTGATGATAGCCGGCCAGTTCGGTGCCCATCTGTCGGCAGATTCGCTGACAGGAACCGGAATCCTGCCGATAGAAGTGGAAGATAAGCTGATATATGTAGGAAATTCTTCTAAGACCGGAGCCTATATGACACTGATGTCAAAAAGGGCGAGGCAGGAAGTGGAAGAACTGGCCCGGAAGATGGAGTATATGGAGCTGGCGGAGACGGAGAGCTATGAGCGGATATTTACGGAGAGCATGATATTTCCCGAATATCCGTGACAGAGGCGATACGGCAGCATTCGGGAGAAAACTGAGGAATGGACGGCCTATACGATTCTGGTCGTCCATTTGCTGCAGTCCCACACTTCATTGACGATGTCCTGATAGAATTCAGGTTCATGGCAGATGAGAAGCATGGTTCCCCTGTATTCCTCTAAAGCAGACTTTAGAGCGTCCTTGGCGTCTGTATCGAGATGGTTGGTAGGCTCGTCCAGGAGCAAGACGTTGGTATCACGGTTCACAAGCTTGCACAGGCGTACCTTCGCCTGCTCCCCGCCACTGAGCACCCGCACCTGGCTCTCGATATGCTTTGTCGTGAGCCCGCACTTTGCAAGGGCAGAGCGCACTTCATACTGGCTTAAGGAAGGGAATTCCTGCCAGATCTCTTCGATGCAGGTCGTCTTGTTGTTATAATCCCCTTCCTGCTCGAAATAGCCGGGCAGTATATTTTCCCCTGTTTCGCACGTGCCGGAAAGCGGAGGGACAAGACCCAGGAGGCTCTTAATCAATGTCGTCTTACCGATGCCATTGGCCCCGGTCAGGGCAATTTTCTGCCCCCTCTCAAGCACGAAGTCCAGCGGTTGGGAAAGGGGTTCGTCATATCCGATTACGAAATCCCGGACTTCAAAGATATATTTGCCAGGCGTACGCCCGGTGCGGAAATGGAACTCCGGCCTGGGCCGTTCTGCCGCCAGCTCGATAACGTCCATCTTGTCCAGCTTTTTCTGTCTTGACATGGCCATGTTGCGGGTGGAGACCCGGGCCTTGTTTCTGGCGACGAAGTCCTTAAGCTGGCTGATTTCCTGCTGCTGGCGTTTGTAGGCGGCCTCCAGCTGTGCTTTCTTGACCTCGTATACTTTCAGGAACTCGTCATAATCTCCTACATACCGGTTCAGTTCCTGATGTTCCATATGGTAGATGATATTGACCACGTCATTTAAGAACGGGATATCATGGGATATGAGGACAAAAGCATTCTCGTATTCATCAAGGTAGCGTTTCAGCCAGCTGATATGCTCTTCATCGAGATAATTGGTAGGCTCGTCGAGCAGCAGGATATCCGGCTTCTGAAGGAGCAGCTTGCCGAGCAGGACCCGTGTCCTCTGGCCTCCGCTTAAGTCGGTGACATCCTTATCCAGCCCGATGTCCATAAGTCCGAGCGCACGTGCTACTTCTTCTGCCTTGGCATCTATCATATAAAAATCGTGCAGGGTCAGCGTATCCTGTATCGTGCCCAGCTCTTCCATCAGGAGGTTCATGCGGTCTTCGTCCGCCGAGCCAAGTTCGGTGCAGATGTCGTTCATCCTTGCCTCCAGATCAAAGAGATGGGAGAAGGCAGATTTTAGGACATCACGTATGGCCATCCCTTTTTCCAGAACGGTATGCTGGTCCAGATAGCCGATGTGGATGCCTTTGGCCCATTCTACTCTGCCGGAATCCGGTATCAGCCTGCCGGTCACGATATTAAAAAAAGTTGACTTACCTTCCCCGTTCGCGCCTACCAGACCGATGTGCTCGCCCTTCTGCATACGGAAGGAGACATCATGGAAGATGGCACGGTCGCCAAAGCCATGGGATAGATGATCTACAGTTAAAATACTCATGGTTCGATAACTCCTTTGCTGCTGCCATAGGTGGACAGCAGTATCAATATAACATAAAATAACAAGTATTGTCTATGTGAGAAAGTAGAGGATTCATATGTCAGAGAGAAGAATAGTCAAGACCGTTCGGAGCTGCGGCAGGGATGGAACTTCTCGTCCGTCCCGTCCTGCATCACATGACCGGAGACAGGCGGTTTAAAACGGTACGCATGCCGGGCATCACAGAACGTGAGCTTGTACAGGCATTTCCGGAGACGGACGTAATATTGCTGGAAGGATTGAAAGACAGCCCGTATCCGAAATATATATGCCGTTATCCGGAAATCGTTCCGGACATCGATACAATCGCACATATGATTGAGAGAAATATTATGAAGAAAAGGAGCGGGAGGTGGAAGGAGTTATTCTACAAGGATACGGAACGATTTCTGCGGGAGGCCGGGAGAGAGGAACAGAAGGAACAGCTCCTTTTGTACCTGTACGTGTCTTTTGCGGCGGAACTGCATGAAGAATATAAGAGACAGGGGATAGAAGAGTCTTCGGGACAGCTCCCAAGAACTGGTTCCTCACGACACTTCCTCTGATGATGCTTATAATCGTGTATACGCTCTGGGCGGATATCGGTTATAATGTCGTGCTGTTTACCGCCGGCATAGAAGGGGTGCCGAAGGAATTTGACGAAGCCGCGGCTATCGACGGCGCAGGTCCCATACGACGGTTCCTATCGATCAAGCTGCCTCTGATGGGCCGTACGTTCGCGTTTGTCGCCATTATGACGATGGCGAACTATTTTCAGATGTTTGCCCAGTTCCGCATCTTTGCCCCGAAGGGCGGCATGAACAACTCGGCCATGGTGCTGACGAACTATATATACAGGACAAGCTTCATAAGCTTTGATATGGGGTATGCCTCTGCCATTGCGGCAGGACTGTTTCTGATCGTATTTGTGGTGGCGATGATACAGAACAAGATGATGCGTGCAGATTGGAGTTATGAATGATGAAGAAGAAATACCATTATGTAATCGTTACATTCCTGAGCCTGTTTTCCGCTGCCATGATGTATCCCATGGCATGGATGCTGATGATATCCTTTAAGACGAATGCGGACATCCGTACGAACAAGACAAAGTTCTTTCCGGAGGAATGGACGCTGGAAGGGTATAAGACTGCCTTTGCCAAAGCCCCTATCGGGCACTGGTTTGCGAACAGCATGTTTATCACCGTTTGTATCACGGCAGCAGTCATACTCACAAGTACGCTGATTGGGTATGTATTTGCCAAGTATCAGTTCCGGGCGAAGAAGATGCTGTTCGTCTTGCTGCTTGCGACGATGATGGTGCCGCCGCAGGTGACGATGATTCCACGGTATCTGATGATACAGAAGCTGCATCTGTTCAACACGAAGTGGGCGCTGATCGTTCCGGCGCTTGTGAGCGCGTTTTCCATCTATCTGGCGAAGCAGTTCATCGCGGACGTGCCGGACAGCCTCTGTGAGGCGGCAAAGATGGATGGAGCCGGGCCGTTGCGGATATACTGGAGCGTGATACTGCCCAATATAAAGCCGGCCATCGGCTCCATCGGCATCTTTACAGCCATGGCAAACTGGAACGATTATCTGAATCCGCTGCTGATGCTCAATGATATCGACAAGATGACGCTGCCCCTCGGACTTGTCATCTTCGACAGCCAGAGGACGGTAGACTTATCCGCCACGATGGCGGCGGCAGCGATGATCATGATGCCCATGATCGTCATATTCATTCTGTTCCAGAAGCAGTTCATCAAAGGCATGACCTTAAGCGGTATGAAGTGAAGTCCTTGCGGCAATCTCTTTGTTGATCCGGTTGCGGAGCCAGATCATGTACATGTCTGATTTCGGGAACCGCTTGAACGTCAGAGGCTCCGCCAGATTTTCTTCGATAAGCTCCATGACATATTCCCTGCTTGTGAGGGATTCCAGCAGACGGCAGGCCCGAAGATCGCAGAGCGCCTCGTAGTGGACCATCATGCGTAAGGACTCTTCCGGCTGTCCGCCGGCTCCCGGATATACGAGGAATGCATCACCAGCGGGGAAGCCTCCCCCTGCGTCCGTGACTTCATACGGATTGATATGCTCAAGGGAGAACTGGCTGTTATAGAAATTGTATCCCCAGTGCAGGATGCCGATGATGTTGTACTTATATAACTGGATGCCATAGATTCGGTTGCGCAGCGACGGCATGGACATGAACCGGTTGCTCACTTCGAGGTACTGTCCGACGCAGTAATAGGTCCACATATCGGTAAGCCCGTGCCCGAGGAACTCGTCGATCTCATTATTGCCGGGAATCGGTTTGTCTACAAGGCCGTGCCGGTAGAATTCGTAGCTGGAGAGGGCGTCGAAGGTATGGAAGCCTTCCAGCAGGCCTGCCACAGATTCTTTCGCCTGCCGGTACGTATCCAGGTCGTCCGGGCGGGGCTCATCCGACAGATGGAAGTAGGTAACCTTATCTATGCCCCATTCTTTGAGCTTACCGGTAAGCTCGGGAAGGAAGGCGTGGAGAAAGCGGGTATATTCTCCGACGGCGGGCGTGTGCCAGCCGAATATCTTTTCCTGCCGGCCTTCCACGTCGGCCATGATCTTCGGCGGATATTTGGCGCCCCACTGGGAGAAGAGATGGGACATCTCAAAGTATTCTATGCCGCATGCACGGCAGAGGTCCACCCAGCGCTTCAGCCGGCTGAAGCCAAAGGTATAAGTACCGCCTTCTACGGTGACGTCTATAAGCTGTACCGTGGTCCTGTCCCCTCCGAAAGCCGTGTCAAGAGCAGGAGTGAATAACGGGGTCAGCATCATGTTGCATCCTCTGTCCGTATATTCCAGGAAGAAGTTCTTTAAGATCGCCCAGTGCTCCTCAGAAAATACAGGGACATGATAGTAGTCTGCAAGGCAGTCGGCATGCATCCATTCGGTGTGCATGATCTCCTGCTTCGGCAGCACGGCATCATATATGGTGACGGAGCTTTCAGAGCTGCAGAGCGTTCGCCCCTCATCCACCAATGATATTTTTATCGGATATACGCCAGGAACCATATCTTCCGGGACTCTGATATCAATCCAGAGGCTGCGCCACATTCCGGGATAGATGTATGTAGTGTCATCGGTCAGGTCCCGCAGCAGATCGGGGTACATTCCTGAGGTGGTCCTCAGATAGTTGTCGTCTGTCTCCGGATTGCATGCGCGGCCTACGGGAACGTTCTGCACATTGCGCACCCGGATCAAGTCCTTTAGCGGAGACTGGATGGCTACTTTCGCCTCTGTCTTGAAAAAGGTGTTGGAAACGGTGCAGGCGGCCTGGAAGGATACGGTCTCCCCTTTGAGCGAGCTTAAGGGAAGGCACTCCGGCCGATAGACAGGAGCCTCGTCCGGGAAGACCTTCACAAGTGAGCTGAGCAGCTTTATTTCATATATGGGTGTCTGTAAATCCATTACACGTAAACCTCTCTTTCTTCATTTTTATAGCTGTAGGAATATTGTACGTTGTTATGGCGGCATTGTATAGGACAAACGATACATTTGCCTATAGAAAATACTGATATGGCTATAGAAGATGACTATGCAAATTCAGGAAGAATATGATTCTGTATTGGCGGGAAGCCGCAGACTGTGCTAGAATGGCTTTTGTAAACGTAAGGGAAAGGTCAGGAGAGAAGAACGATGAAGTACGAACGAATCAGGAAAGGGACGTTTCTGGAGCGTCCGAACCGGTTTATCGCATATATCGAGTTAGACGGAAGGAAGGAGACGGTCCATGTCAAGAACACGGGCCGCTGCGCAGAGCTTCTCCTTACGGGGGCGGAGGTATACGTGCAGGAGTCAAAGAACCCTAAGAGGAAGACGGCATGGGATCTGATCAGCGTCAGAAAAGGGGACCGCATGATCAACATGGATTCCCAGATACCGAACCGGGTGGTGCAGGAGTGGATGGAGGAGGGGCATTTTACAGAAGGCATCCGTCTCATCCGTCCGGAGTATACGTACCGTAATTCCAGGATCGACCTGTATGTGGAGGCCGGGGACAGGAAGATTCTTGTGGAGGTGAAGGGCGTGACGCTGGAAGAAGACGGCGTCGTGCGGTTCCCGGATGCCCCCAGCGAGAGGGCCGTCAAACATGTGCAGGAGCTTACCGAAGCGGTGAAGGAAGGATATGAGGCATATGTGTTCTTTGTCATACAGATGCAGGATGTGCGCTGCTTTACCCCGAATATGGACACGCATCCGGCCTTTGGCGAGGCGCTTAGAAAGGCTGCCGGAGCCGGCGTCCATGTGGTGGCCTATGACTGTGAAGTGGATCCCGGCAGCATCACGCTCGACAAAGAGGTTCCCGTAATCCTTCATGAGCCGCTTCTGTATGAGCTGGCAGAACCTCTCACCCGCTGGTACCGCAGCAATAAGAGGGATCTGCCATGGAGAGAGCAGCCGGATGCCTATCATGTATGGGTGTCGGAAATCATGCTCCAGCAGACGAGGGTAGAAGCGGTGAAGCCCTATTACGAACGGTTCCTGAAAGCGCTTCCGACGGTAAAGGATCTGGCGCAGGCCGATGAGGATACGCTGCTAAAGCTCTGGGAAGGGCTTGGATACTATAACAGGGTGCGCAATATGCAGAAGGCGGCACAGCAGATCATGGCAGACTACGGCGGCGAATTCCCGGGAACCTATGAGGAGATACTATCGCTGAAAGGGATCGGGAGCTATACGGCCGGTGCAGTCAGCGCGTTTGCCTACGGTATCCCGAGGCCTGCCGTGGACGGTAACGTGCTGAGGGTCGTCTCGCGGATACTGGCCAGCACGGAGGACATTATGAAGCAGAGTGTCCGCAAAGACATCGAGAGGAAGCTTCAAGAGGTCATTCCCGCGGACGCGGCCAGCGACTTCAACCAGGGATTGATTGAGCTTGGAGCTATCGTCTGTCTGCCGAACGGAGAGCCAAAATGCGGGGAATGTCCGGCCCGGAAGCTGTGCAGGGCGCACCAGATGGGGATAGAGCCGGACCTCCCGGTAAAGAAAAAGCAGCGTGCGCGAAGAGTCGAGGAGCGGACGGTGTTCATCTTCCGGGACGGGGAGACTGCGGCGGTCAGAAAGCGTCCCAGGAAGGGATTGCTTGCCGGAATGTATGAGCTGCCCAATGTAAAGGGCAGGCTGACAGAAGAGGAGGCGCTTGACTATAGCAGGCGTATCGGGCTGGCCCCGATCCACATAAGGTGCCTTGGGGATGCAAAGCATATTTTCAGCCATGTCGAGTGGCACATGACGGGATATCTCATCCGGGTGGACGAGCTCGAGAATTCCTGTTCCGAAGATTTCCTGTTCGTCCGCCCGGAAGAGGTCCAGGAGAAGTATCCGGTACCCGCAGCATTTGAACATTATACAGACTTCATCGACATCCGGCTTGGACAGGAGAAGTACAGGCAGTAACACTGGTGCAGGACGAGGGACATGCGTACGGCAGTGCAGGAACATGAAAGTCCAACGGACAGAAAAAAGAAGGGGCCAGGCCCCTTCTTTTTATGTTGTCAGATTTTACAGTCTCTCGTTGTTGCCGCGCATGAACTTGTACTCTGCTACAGAGCGGTCAAATCCTTCGATGTGGACGTAGAACCATTTTACGATGTTTTCTTCTACCTTCTCCACGAAAGCCTCTGACGGGCCTTCTTCTTCCTGCAGCATCTCCTGAAGTTCATTGATCGTCTGCTTGAATACTTCATGCTGTGCCTTGTGCTTCTCGTATCCCGGATATTCGATGTCCTTCTGGAGCTGTTCTTCTGCCTTGAAATGGTAATCTGTATAATCGGACAGATAGTCAAGGGTCTTGATAGCGGTGAGCTTCTCATTGCCGCCTTCACAGCTCTCGAGCAGGCCGTTCATCCTTTCGATCAATTCTTTGTGCTGAGCGTCAATCATCTCATTTCCTGTCACGAGGTTTTCACTGAATTCTGCATACATAGTTATCGTCTCCTTTATTATTGTAGTAAGCCAGCCTTTCAGATTGGCTGATGGGAAAGCTTCGGCGCTTTCTTTTCCTGAGTTACATATACGAGCGGGTAGAGGACACATGCCATTGCCGCGGCGGCAATAACGTCTGTCACGGAATGCTGTTTCAGGAACATGGTAGATAGAATAATCAAAAATGCCATCATATAGGTGCCGTACTGGATGGTCTTATGCTTCTTAAGCGCACTGCTGTGGGACACGGCTATCGTAACACCGATGGAATTGAACACGTGGATGCTTGGCAGGACGTTCGTAGGCGTATCGGTAGTATAGAGCCTCTGTACCATATCTACAAACATGTTATCCCTTTCAAACACGACCGGACGGAGATTCAAACCATTCGGGAACACCGAGCAGATGATGAGGAATATGGTCATCCCTGTAAACAAAAACGCGGTGAGCTGGTAAAATCCCTTCCTGTCGGTAAAGAAGAAATAACCGATGGCAAGCGCGATAAAGAAGAACCAGAGCAGATAGGGCACTATAAAGTATTCCACAAATGGAATGTAGTCGTCCAGCGGTGAATGTATCAGGTAAAAATGACTGGTGACATGCTTTTCCAGATAGACGAACCATGGCATATAGATGAATACGTATAAGAACACCCATGCGTGCCTGTATTTTTTAATAAAATGCGTTACCTTATTCCAGGCTTTCATTCATATTACCCCTTTTTCTTTTTCGGCCAATAAAATCATATTCTTGGTTCAACACGGATTATAACATGAAAAAAAAGAATCAACAACAATGTTCATTATTTGTTAATAATTTTCATTTTGTTTTTCAAATATCTGCATATCGTAGCAGCGGATCCCTTCCGCAAGGGCGGCTTCTGTACGCAGCGTCCACACGGCTACAGGGGTATGGGCCAGAGAGCGGAGGGCGGATACGCTGAGGTTCGGGAGATCTGCCAGCTTGTAGGAGATGAAGTCCGGCCTTCCGAGAAAATTGGTGAGGAGATAGCGCACCATAAACCGCAGAATCCACGGTTCCCTGCTCTTCTTTTTCGTCAGGTTATCAGACAGCTGCCCTCGCAGCACGCCTGGCGCGTGCTGCTTGAACCAGCGTATCCCCATCGTGTTGAAGGACTGGACCAGAAAAGGCCCGCGATAGCTTTGCAGCGTCTCATATAAGACGCTGCAGATATCGGTGGCAGAAGAGGGAATCTTCATCTCTATGAGCAGCGGCACCTGGCCGTTGACGAGAGAGAGCACGTCTGTGAACAGGGGAATATGCTCTTTCGTGCCAGACAGGCGGTAGCGCCCCAGTTCTTCGTATGTGAGATTCTCTATGGATTCCTTGCTGCCGCACACGCGCAGCAGGTCGTCATCGTGGAACACGGCCAGCCTCCGGTCCCGGGTCAGATGGACATCCAGTTCAATTCCATATCCCTTCTTAACAGCAGCCCGAAAGGCAGACAGAGAGTTCTCCGGGATGCCCCGTGATATACAGTGGTATCCCCGGTGGGCAAAAAGCGTGTGCTCATAGCGCCGCATCTGCTCTTTCCTCGAGGTACGTGGCCAGACGGCAAAGAAATAGAGCGGGAGGATAAGAAGGAAGATAACAAGTATCATATACATAACGGCGGAATCCCTTTCCTTAATCTAAGATAATATGAGTTTCATTTTCTGGGGCTCGAGGGAGGCGCAAATATGCCTCTGGAGGAAGATCGGTTCGCCGTCCGTGTGGACCGGAAGCGGTGTCCTGCTCACGATATCCGCCTTCCTGCAAGTAAAGATATGAATCCCTTTGAAACGGACGTGCCAGCCCTTAAAGGCAGTGGGAAGGAGGGCGAGCGCCTTCAGCTTGGACATGTTGGCGATCACGATGACATCGAGAAGGCCGTCCGAGGGGTCGGCATCCGGGCAGAATTTGAAGCCTCCTCCTTCGTAACGCGTGTTCATGGCAGCAGTAAAATAGACAGATTCAAACTCCATCTTCCGGCTGTCATCGAGCGTGACGGTCATTTTGCCCGGTTTCAGGGACATCATGAGACTCAGCGCGACTCCGGCATAAGACAGCTTGCCGAGCCCGATCTTGTTCAACAGGACTTTGAGACGGGAGACCACGACCTGGTGGCAGACGCCCGCATCGAAGCCGATACCGGTGCTTACCGCGAAACGCCGCCTCTTACCTTGATAGGACATGACCCCTACATTAATATATGTATATTTGGACGGTGCCAGAATATGACCAAGTGCCGTCAGGGGATCCGTAGACAGTCCGAGGCCGCGGGCGAAGTCATTGCTCGAGCCGATGGGGATGTAGCCGAATGTCACCTGGCTCAGATCCGTGATACCATTCACGACCTCATTGACGGTACCGTCGCCGCCGAGCACGATAAGCGTACATGGCTGCCCGCCGCAGGTGAGTTCTCTTGCAATACTGGTGGCATGACGCTGGTACTTTGTCAGATATGCCCGATAATCCGTTCCGCGTTCCTTTAACGAGCATTCGATATCTTTCCAGACCTTGTGCCCAAGTCCGGAGCGGGCATTTGGGTTGACGATGAAAGTATACATGTATGGCCTCCTGACTGGTAAGAAAGTTTACAGCGCCCCGTCCAGATATGTCTCCAGCGAGCGGCGCATGTTGCCCTCGAAGTCTGCTTTGCCGCTTTTGAGACACCATTCAAATACGTTGCCGATGACGATCATCCGGATGTCTGTGGTGATATCGTCAAGGCTCGTGCGGGGGGTGACGATGCCCGCCTTGATTGCCTTGTCCAGGTAGTTGCGCACCGTTACGATTGGATAAGGGCGTTCCGTACGTATGAGCGGGTTCAGCGATTGGTTCTTGGGCGTATAGTAGTTGGAGATGAACTCCACGCCGAGCTCTCTGCAGTAGGTTACGTAATTCAGATACACATGGACGATGGTCGTCTTGGCTTCCTCTGTATTACCCGGAAGGTCTAGGTAGTCGGGATTGATGCTCGGCTGCTCTTCGATATAGTAGGAGAGAAGATCGTCTTTTGTCTTAAAGTGGTGGTAGAAGCTGCCGTTAGAGACGCCGGCTTCCTCGCAGATGTTTTTGATAGACAGCGCCTCATATCCCTGCTTCTTCAAGATAGACTTGGCGGCGCGGAATATCCTGGCCTTCGTTTCCTTTGACTTTAGCTGCTGCCTGGATAGTTCCTGTGTTTCATTTATTTCAGTCATAGTATAGAATAATCCCTTCTTGATATGTACGTTTTTGTTTAGCGTCAGTTTACAAGGGCGTGTGTGCCCTTGTAAACTGACGCTAATCCAAGTATAGCATATGGAACTTTGTTTTTCAACGAAACAGAGTGAACTCTGTATTGCAAATAAAACTGTTCTTGCAGTTGAAAAAATAACGTGATATGATGATAAGACAACGAGTTGTTTTATAAAAAAACTCGGGAGGATAATATGGAAAAAACATTTAGACAGATAAAACGAAAATTAGAGGAAGATATCGATGTGATCTTAGTCACGATTATTGCCGGAAAGGGTTCTGTCCCCCGAGGGGCAGGCGCAAGGATGTGGCTGTCCAGGGACGGGGAGATGTCAGGAACTATCGGCGGCGGCAATGTAGAATACCAGGCAGCAATTAAGGCGAGAGAGCTGCTGGAGCGAAAGAGGTCCTTTATGACCGGATATAACCTGGGACAATCGGATATCGCGGATATGGGTATGGTATGCGGAGGCCAGGTACAAGTCTTGTTCCAGTACTTATGCAAGAAGGATATTCCGTGCATGGAGGCGGTCATCGCACAGTGCGGGAAGGCACAGGATGCATGGCTATTGCTTCATGTGACAGACGCAGACACCTGGGATATGCGTGTAATGACCAAAGAGGAAGCGGCAGGCTACAAGGAGTATGAAGAGATAATAAAATTGATGAAAAACAAGCCGGCTTATCTGGAAACCGGCTCTGGTAATTATTATATAGAATCATTGGTAGAAACCGGGATCGTCTATGTCTTTGGCGGTGGACATGTGGCACAGGAACTGGTGCCTCTTTTATCACATCTGGGCTTTCCGTGCTTCGTCACAGATGACCGAAGGGAATTCGCCAGCAAAGAGCGGTTCCCGGATGCTGTGGAGACGCTGGTCTGCGACTATAATGAAATAGAGGAACATATCCATATTAAAAGTTGTGACTATGTGGTAATTATGACGAGAGGGCATCAGCATGACTATGAGGTGCAGACGCGGCTTCTAAAGTATCATCCATTCTACATGGGAATTATGGGAAGCCGTAATAAGATCGCTTATGTATCCGGGCGTCTGTTGAATGACGGGTATACGAAAGAGGAGATCGGCAAGTGCCACATGCCGATTGGTACAGCCATCAAGGCAGAGACACCGGCAGAGATTGCGGTCAGCATTGCAGGAGAGCTGATATGTAAGCGGGCAGCAGGAAAACTTTCAGGATAGAGGAGCAGAAAAATGGAGGAAAAGTCAGGAAATAAGACGCGGTACCGTCCCGTAATTACTGTAAGAATAGCTGGGGACAATGTGTTTTTCGGACCGGGAGTTGCCATGCTTTTAAAAGAGCTGATATCAACGGGAACCATGAAGGATGCATGCAGAATATCAAAGCTTTCTTATTCTAAAGCATGGAAAATTCTGAACACGGCGGAAAAGGAACTTGGCTTTCCGCTGGTACAAAGACTTCACGGCGGGAAAAATGGCGGCGGCTGTATCGTGACGGAACAGGGGAAAGAATTGATGAGCGTATACTCGAAAGTGGACAGGCAGATTAAAGAATATGCACAGAAGTTATTTGAAAATATGAATAGTCAGGAGTAAAATACGTTGAGCGAATTTACACATTTTGACAAGGCAGGAAATGCGATAATGGTAGATGTATCTGAAAAGAAGGTGACGGACAGAACGGCAGCGGCGGCCGGAATTATTAAGACGAGCCCCGAAGTTATACGCGCTGTCGTACAGCAGTCTGCTGCAAAAGGGGATGTGCTTGGGGTAGCCAGAGTGGCAGGAATCATGGCAGTGAAACAAACGGCGGCAATCATCCCAATGTGTCACGTACTTCTTATCCGGAAATGCACCATTGATTTTGACATCAATGAGGAAGACAGTGAAATACGGGTTGTCTGCTCCGTCAAAACAGACGGGAAGACAGGCGTGGAGATGGAGGCGCTGACAGGGGTAAGTGTGGCGCTGCTGACCATATATGATATGTGTAAGGCCATGGATAAAAGCATGGTAATGACAGATATCCATCTGCTGGAGAAAACCGGCGGTAAGAGCGGGGATTATAAAAGCGTAGACGGCCGATGACGGAGGGGGATGAAAGTTATGAAAATGGTGAGGACAGAAGATGCAGTCGGACATATGCTATGTCACGATATTACACAGATTATTCCAGGTGTGACGAAGGATGCGGTGTTTCGGAAAGGACACATCGTGCGGGAAGAGGATATCCCGCTTCTGTTAAGCGTCGGCAAGGAGCATCTGTATATCTGGGAGAACAGCGAACATATGATACATGAAAATGATGCGGCGGCTGTCTTATATCATATCTGCAAAGGCAATCACATGCATGGCAGCGAGGTGAAAGAAGGGAAGATCGAACTGATTGCCGACCGTGATGGCTTATTGAAGATAGACCGTCCAAAACTTCGCAAGATCAATGCATTGGGCGAGATGATGATTGCTTCAAGGCATGGTGACTTTCCGGTAAAAAAGGGAGATAAGATTGCAGGTACGAGGATTATTCCGCTGATGATAGAGAAAGAAAAATTAGAAAAGGCGGAAGAAGCAGGGCAGGGAGGGCCTGTTTTTCAAATACTGCCGATTGAGCCTAAAAAAGTGGGTGTAGTTACAACAGGCAGCGAAGTGTATAAAGGAAGAATAAAAGATGCATTTACCCCTGTCCTGGAAGAAAAATTAAAAGAATACGGAAGCCGGATGGCTATGCACGATATTTGTGATGATAATCATGAGATGATTACCGCGGCGATTTTAAAGATGCAGGAAAATGGAATGGATATGATTATTTGTACCGGAGGGATGAGCGTAGACCCGGACGACCGCACCCCGCTTGCAATTAAGAATACAGGCGCTCACATTATCACCTATGGTGCACCGGTGCTTCCGGGAGCGATGTTCCTCTTGTCCTACGGTAAGAATGGAGTGCCGGTCATGGGACTGCCGGGCTGTGTGATGTATGCGAAAAGAACCATTTTTGACTTGATACTGCCGAGGGTGCTGGCGGGGGAGAGGCTTGCGGCATCGGATTTTATCGGCATGGGAGAAGGCGGCCTGTGTCTATCCTGCGATGTATGTACATATCCCAATTGTGGTTTTGGTAAAGGGGCCGGATTATGAAAGATACCTATGAACGAGAAATAGATTATATGCGCCTGTCCATTACTGACCGCTGTAATCTAAGATGCAGGTATTGTATGCCTGACGGTATAGAGCTATTGCCAAGAGATGAGATTCTTACGTTAGATGAGATTGAACTGATCTGTAAAGAGGCCGCAGCGCTCGGCATCCATAAGCTTAAGATAACAGGGGGAGAGCCGCTTGTAAGAAAAGACTGCGTGTCTTTGGTACACAGCCTGAAGAGGATCACCGGAATTACACAGGTGACTCTTACCACCAATGGAGTCCTGCTCCCGGATTATGCCGGGGACTTAAGAAAGGCCGGAATCGATGGGATTAACGTTAGCCTGGATACGTTAGACCAGGAGAAATATCGGGAGATTACCGGATTTGATGCTCTTCCCGCTGTTCTAAACGGAATAATTCAAAGCCTGGAGCTTGGTATCCGTGTAAAGGTGAACGCTGTTCTGCAGCGTGATATGAATGAGGAAGAGTGGAAGCCTATTGCCAGGTTAGCTGCCACCTATCCGTTGGATGTGCGGTTTATAGAGATGATGCCTATAGGGCATGGGAAATCCTATGAGACGATAGCCAATACGGTTGTTTTAGAAAAGATACAAGAGGAATTCGGGGCGGTCATACGAGACGAAAGCCTGCATGGGAACGGCCCGGCTATTTATTATAAGATAGCCGGGTTTCGAGGCAGTATCGGATTCATCAGTGCAATACATGGGAAATTCTGCAGCCAGTGCAACCGTATCCGCCTGACGTCAACAGGACAATTGAAGCCATGCCTCTGTTTTGGAGAGAGTATTTCTGTAAAGGAGGCAGTTCGGTCAGGGGACCTGGCAAAGGTTCGCCGGCTGCTTGAAAAGGCGATTAGAAATAAACCCGGGATGCATCAGTTTGAGCAGGAAGCTGCGATTACAGAAAAGAAAGACATGAGCCAGATAGGAGGATAGACATGGGCGTAATTAAAGGGATATGTGTCAGTGAAAAAAAGGGGACACGAAAACAAGAAGTATATCAGGCAGAGCTCCGGGAAGATTGGGGGATTGCGGGAGATGCCCATGCGGGGAAATGGCACAGGCAGGTCAGTCTGTTATCCTTTGAGAAGATAGAAGAATTTCGGAAAAAAGGTGCGGAAGTAGAATTCGGTGCATTCGGTGAAAACCTTATCGTGGAAGGATATGATTTAAGCAGACTCCCCATAGGAACCCGGTTTCAGGCTGGAGATGCAGTGCTCCGGCTGACGCAGATCGGAAAGCAGTGCCATGCACATTGTGAGATATATAAAGTGATGGGGGACTGTATTATGCCCAGAGAGGGCATATTTACCGAGGTGTTGAAAGGCGGACATATCAAGCCTGGAGACGAGATTCACATTATTGAATAAGCCAGAAAGTAAAACAGAATTAAAGGAGAAAAACGATGAAAAAAAAGGTATGTTCCGTATTACTGGTATTATGTATGGCAGCAGGCATTACAGGCTGCGCTTCTAAAAGTGACAGTGGCAAAACAGAAGCTAAGGCAGACACAAAGAAGGAAGCAGAGGAAACGGAAATTCAGGTATTTATTGCAGCAAGCCTGAATACGGTCATGCAGGAACTGGCAGAGGCTTATCATAAAGAACATCCGGAAGTGAAGATTACATTTAATGCAGACAGCTCAGGCACCCTGCTGACCCAGATTGAAGAAGGTTACGAATGCGATATCTTCTTTTCGGCAGCCCAAAAGCAGATGGATCAATTGGAAACAGACGGACTTGTGAAGGCAGGCACAAGGGCGAATGTAGTAAACAATCAAGTAGTCCTGATATCATTAAAAGACAGTGACACAAAAGTAGCCGGATTAGAAGATCTGCAGGATGCATCCAGTATTGCGCTGGCAGGCGGGAGTGTGCCGGTAGGAAAATATACGAGAGAAGCTTTGGTGAAACTTGGATTATTAAGCGGTAAGGAAGACGCATCTGAATATACATCTGCAGAGGTATCTGATGCGCTTGGCGGTGTGGAGATCAGTGAACAGGATAATGTGAACAAAGTATTGATTGCAGTAGCAGAAGGTGCTTGCGAGGTCGGTACGACCTATTATTCCGATACATATGGATATGAAGATAAGCTGGACATCCTGCAGACAGTAAGTTATGATTTGACAGGTAATGTCATCTATCCGGTATGCCTTGTGGATAATAAAGAAGCAGATGGTACGCAGATGAAGGCGGCAGAGGATTTTTACGAATTCATCCTCTCCGATGATGCAAAAGCAGTGTTTGACAACTACTACTTCGATACCGATGTGGAACGGTAGAAATATGTGCAGAATAGGTAATAAAAAGGAGGGAGAGATCGGTGGATGAGATTTGGGAAATTATAATGGGGCTGGATTTCAGTCCGTTATGGATATCGTTGAAAACAGGAATTATCGCAACGTTCCTCTCCTTTTTTCTTGGCATTTTTGCAGCGAGAAAAGTGATAAAAGCGAGGCCCGCAGTGAAAGCGGCGGCTGATGGCCTGTTGACGCTGCCCATGGTGCTTCCGCCTACGGTTGCGGGTTTTTTCCTGCTGCTTATCTTTAGTACGAGGCGTCCATTTGGAGCGTATTTATTTGAGGCGTTTGATATAAAAGTGGTGCAGAGCTTTCTCGGGTGCATACTGGCGGCTACCGTGATAGCATTTCCGTTGATGTACCGCAATGCAAGAGCCGCTTTTGAGCAGATTGATGTGAATCTTGTCTATGCGGGACGTACCCTCGGCATGTCTGATGTACGGATATTCTGGCAGGTGGTGATACCGACGGCGGGGCCGGGGGTCTTTGCCGGAACAATATTGACCTTTGCCAGAGCCTTGGGAGAGTACGGGGCGACATCCATGCTGGCGGGAAACATTGCCGGAAAGACCGGAACCATATCCCAGAAGATCGCAATGGTCATTCAGGATGGGGACTTTCTGACGGCCGGTGTGTGGGTGGCGATTATTATGGTCATCGCATTCGTTATCATTGTGCTGATGAATGCCGCAATTGGAAAGCAAATGAACCATATAGAACCATGGTAGAAGAAAAGAGAATGGATAAATGGCGGTACAGATCTGTGTGAAAAAAGACTTCGGCGGTTTTAAGCTGGATGTAGATATTAAAAGTGACAGTAAGAGAATAGGGATACTTGGAGCGTCGGGATGCGGAAAAAGCATGACGCTTCGCTGCATCTCCGGGATTGTAAAGCCGGATGCCGGTATAGTCAAGGTGGAGCAGAATGTCTACTTTGATGCAAAAGCTAAAATAAATTTAAGACCCCGGGAAAGAAGCGTCGGTTATCTCTTTCAGAATTATGCGCTTTTTCCCACGATGTCAGTAGAAAAAAATATTGGAATCGGTATCCGGGGTACAAAAGCGGAACGAAAAGAAAAAGTAGAACAGATGATGGAACGGTTTCAGATAGAAAATCTGCGAAATCGTCTGCCACGGCAGTTGTCCGGGGGGCAGCAGCAGCGTGCGGCACTGGCAAGGATACTCGTCTGTAATCCGAAAATCCTGCTTTTAGATGAACCCTTTTCTGCACTGGATGTACATCTGAGAGATAAGATGCAGCAGGAATTGTTAGAGCTCCTGGAAGACTACGGGGGAACGGTTATGATGGTGTCCCATAACCGGGATGAAATCTACCGGTTCAGTGAAGAGCTGTTCATACTGGATGAAGGTGCGGTAAAAGGAAAAGGGGGTACAAAACAACTATTTAAGAATCCGGGCAGCTTTGCGGCGGCGAAATTAACCGGTTGCAAGAATATTGCACGAGCAAGGCAGGAGGGGGACCAGACAGCGGATGTCAAAGCGTGGGATATGAAGTTCCAGATGCGGCGGAAACTTCCGGATAACCTTAGCGGGGTGGCAATCCGTGCCCATGAATTCCAGATAGATAAGCCGCAGGAAGAGCCATATCTTGTGTTTCCAGTCTGCAGGCCAAGAGTGACAGAAGACCTGTTTGAATACAGCATAGCATTTTATGCCAGTGAAAACGCGAAAGAACCGATACAGTGGAAGATTGGAAAAGACCGGTTTGAGGCAGAGAGACAGAACATTCCCGATGAAGTATATCTTAAGGAAGGTAAGCTGCTGCTGCTAGAGGGGGAGAGACCAGATTAAAAAACTCCTGGGGAATCGCACAAAGAGATGATACAAAGAGGCTGTGGGGAAAGGAATCCCCTCAGCCTTTTAATAGCCTTATATTCAATCGGCTGACTCCAATCGGGAATGGAGCCCCGAAAATCAGCTTAAGTCGACAATCAATTCTACTTCGCAAAGTACGCTCTTAGGGAGCTGCTTTACAGCAACACAGGAACGGGCAGGCTTTCCTGTAAAGTATTTTGCGTATACTTCGTTGAACACTGCAAAGTCGCTCATATCTGCAAGGAAACAGGTTGTCTTCACCACGTTTGCGAATGTCACATTCTGATTTTCCAGTAATGCGGCAATATTTTTCATTACCTGTTCGGCAATGATCTAAAGATGGATGCACCGGATATGTTTTTGAAAAACCTGGCGGAGCCATTTGAAGTAGCCTGTTGTGACGGAGAATCATTCGGCAATTTCCGGCTGAAAGACTGTATGAAAAAGGGAAAACGGCACCATTGTATTTACTGCCGGCACCTCAAATATGGGTAATGGTCCGGTAACAACACAATGCATGATGATTTCCGAAGTACTTGGTTTCCCGCTGGATAGCATTGCCTATATTAAGACAGATACAGATGCCGCGATGGCTGATCTAGGTGCATATGCATCAGCCAAAAGAACGGATGGGGAAACAGAGGATTGCATAACAATGAATGCATAGCCAATGCGGTATCCAATGCAGTCGGGACACAGTTTTATAAATTGCCGATACGACCGGAGAATGTTTTGGAAGCATTAAAGGAAATCCAGGTCAAACGCATGAAACAAAGTGAACTCTGTATTACAAATAAAGCAAGGGTGCGGGTTGAAAAGCGCTTTCTTTTCGATTACAATATAGCTTAGCGTCTATATAAAATAAAGGGGAATACATTTACATGGATATTAATCAGAAAATAACTGAAGAATTAAGCGTCAAGAGATGGCAGGTGGATGCCGCGGTCAATCTGATCGATGAGGGCAATACGATTCCGTTTATTGCCAGATACAGGAAAGAGGCAACGGGTACGCTGGATGATGAGCAGCTTCGCAAGCTCTTTGAACGGCTTACGTATCTGCGCAGCCTGGAAGAGAAGAAGGAGCAGGTGCTGTCAAGCATCGAGGAGCAGGGCAAGATGACGGAAGAGCTGAAGCGGCAGATTCTGGCGGCAGAGACGCTCGTCGTCGTGGAAGACCTGTACCGCCCATACCGGCCCAAGAGAAGGACGCGGGCAACGATTGCCAAAGAGAAGGGGCTGGAACCGTTGGCAGACCTCATTACCTTGCAGAAGCTCACACGTCCTCTGGAAGAAGAGGCGCAGCCTTATGTGGATGAAGAAAAAGGAGTCGGCACGGTCAAGGAGGCTGTGGACGGGGCGAAAGACATCATAGCCGAACGCATATCTGATGAGGCGGATTACCGCATATGGATACGGAAGATCACATCTCAGAAAGGCCGCGTCGTGTCTCAGGCAAAGGACGAAAAAGCAGAATCTGTCTATGAAATGTATTATGATTTTGAAGAGCCTGTCAGCAGGCTGGCGGGACATCGCGTGCTGGCACTGAACAGAGGAGAGAAGGAGAAGTTCCTGACGGTCAAGGTAGAAGCGCCGGAGGAAGACATCATCCGGTATCTGGTGAAGAAGACGATTGTCTTGGACAACCCGTACACGACTCCTGTTCTGAAAGAGGTGGCAGAAGACAGCTACAAGAGGCTGATAGCACCTGCCATCGAGCGGGAAATCAGGAATGACCTGACGGAACGGGCGGAAGACGGTGCAATCGAAGTGTTTGGAAAGAATCTGGAGCAGCTCCTTATGCAGCCTCCAATCGTGGGGCAGACGGTGCTTGGATGGGACCCGGCGTTCCGTACGGGCTGCAAGCTGGCAGTCGTAGACCCGACAGGCAAGGTCATCGGTACGACGGTCATCTACCCGACCGCACCGACGACGCCGCAGAAGATGGAGGCAGCCAGGAACCTGCTCAAGAAGATTATCAAAAAATACAATATTACACTTATATCGCTCGGCAATGGCACCGCGTCCAGAGAATCCGAGCAGTTCATCGTGGAGCTTCTAAAAGAGATACCTGAGAAGGTACAGTATGTCATCGTGAGCGAGGCCGGTGCGTCGGTCTACTCTGCGAGCAAGCTGGCTTCTGAAGAGTTTCCGAAGTTTGATGTGGGGCAGCGCAGTGCCACGTCCATCGCGAGAAGGCTTCAAGATCCCCTTGCGGAACTCGTCAAGATAGATCCGAAGTCCATCGGCGTGGGACAGTACCAGCATGATATGAACCAGAAGAAGCTGAGCGAGACGCTCTCCGGTGTTGTGGAAGGCTGTGTCAATAAGGTCGGTGTGGACCTGAATACGGCATCTGCACCGTTGCTTTCCTATATCTCAGGCATTACAGGGACGATAGCCAAAAATATCGTCACATACCGTGAGGAGAATGGAACATTCCTGAACCGGAGGCAGCTGCTGAAAGTGGCGAAGCTCGGACCGAAGGCTTATGAACAGTGTGCCGGGTTCATGCGGATTCAGAATGGGGACAATCCGCTGGACGCAACGAGCGTACATCCGGAATCCTATGAGGCGGCTGAAAAGCTGCTTAAGAAGCAGGGGTTCTCTATAGAGGATATCAGGGGCGGCAAGCTGACCGGCCTGTCGCTTACAATCAAGGACTACGGCCGGCTTGCAGAAGAGCTCGGCGTCGGAGAGATTACACTCAGGGATATGGTGAAAGAGCTCGAGAAGCCGGCCAGGGATCCCCGTGATGAGATGCCGAGACCGATTCTTAGGACGGACGTGCTGGAGATGAAGGACTTGACGGAAGGGATGGTCTTAAAGGGTACGGTGCGCAATGTCATCGACTTCGGCGTATTCGTGGACATCGGTGTACACCAGGACGGCCTTGTCCATATCTCTGAGATAACGGACAAGAAGTTTATCAAACACCCGCTGGAAGCGGTGAGCGTCGGAGATATCGTGGACGTGAAAGTAATGAGCGTTGACCTTAAGAAGAAACGGATTCAGCTGACGATGAAGGGAATATCTTAACGGGACGCGGTAGTGTCATTGGGGGAATTATAAAATGAAGAAAAATATGAAAATTGTACTTGGGGTGCTGGCGGGAAATGCGATTCTGGCTCTGGCGGTGGCAGCATTTGTCGTACCACACGGAATCATCATGGGAGGCGCGACCGGTATCGGTCTGGCAATCACGCACTATGTACCCGTCAACCTGTCTGTCGTCATCTTTATTGTCAATGCCATACTCTTTGTGCTTGGGGCATTTACGCTCGGCAGGAAGTTTGCGCTTACTACGATTATCAGTACCTTCGTATATCCGGTATTCCTTGAGGCTGCAAGGCAGGTTCCGGGAGTGGGCAGCCTGACGGATAATATACTGCTTGCCACCGTATACGCCGGCCTCCTGCTCGGCCTTGGCATCGGGCTTGTCGTGCGACAGGGAGCCTCTACAGGCGGTACGGACATTCTGGCCCTTGTGCTGAACAAGTTCCTGCACGGACCGGTGGCGGTGTTCATGTATATCGTTGATTTCATCGTACTCGGATGCCAGATATTCTTTTCAGGAGCAGAACAGATTCTGTATGGTATCCTGGCACTTATGCTCATGACGATGGTGATGAACAGGGTGGTGCTTTTCGGACAGACACAGATACAGCTCTTTATCATTTCCGATAAGCATGAGGAGATCCGGCAGAGGATGCTGAAAGATATGAACGTAGGCGCGACGATGGTGCACATCGAGACCGGCTACGGAAAAGAGCAGCAAAAAGGCGTGCTCTGCATCATCCCGCACCGGAAGCTGTATGCAGTAAATGATACGATCAGCAGAATCGATGACAAGGCATTTACAACCATCACTCAGATAAAAGAAGTGAAAGGACGCGGCTTTACCATGGAGCGCGTCAGCTATAAGGAGGAGCTGTAAGTTTAAGTAAACTGAGACGCCGCTGGGGAGGTATGGGGCAGATGCTGCGATGCGTCCGGGAACTGCGACTATCACACAGATTCCTAAGCCTGTAGGATGTTCGCCGATGGCGGCTCTCACCCCACAAGCCAAGGAATCTGGTGAGGATTCTCCGTCCCTTCCGCTTATACCTGCGCATCTGTCCCATACCTCCCCAGCGGCTATCTACTTTACTGGCATGGGCGGGGGTGGCGATGTGACGCTGCCGGCAGATGGAAGGGCTTTGGCTGTGTCAGCATAGTGATAAGGGCTAAGCAGGCAAATAACCTTAGTTGAAAGTAATCGTAATGAAGAAGAGCCGGAATCAGGTACGGGGATGTGTATGAGATGACATCCCCGTGCCTGGTTCCGGCTCTTCTTGCAGCAACGGCGTGTACGCCTCGCTGCAAATGCTTAACAACGAACAAATTCGCCAGCCTGATTCATCTGGACGAACAAAACTCTTATCATTCATCTGCTCTTTGTGTTATTCACATTAAGCTCGCAATATTTTATCACTCAACTGACGCAGCCAGCGGCCACCCGCTGACCAGCAACGTCACACAGCCGCACTCGCCCTTGTTAAGTGAAGTAGATAGCGGGCGGGGAGCCGGGTGGGAGATGCGCAGGTGCAAGCGGAAGAGGCGGAGAATCCGTCCCGGAATCCTTGGTTTGCGGGAGAGGAGCTGCTATCAGCGACTCTGCCGCAAAGTTAGGATTCCGTGGGCTAGTCGGAGCCTCGTACGCATCGGAGCAGATGCCACCCGGCTCCCAGTCCGCAGCCACTTTACTTAAACCCACATTTAATTTACGGGAGTCAGATTCTTCAGTGAGATATCCATAATAGGTGCAGAGTGGGTCAGAGCGCCTGAAGATACGTAATCTACACCGATTTCACGGATTTCTTTCAGCCTCTCCAGCGTTACATTGCCGGAGCATTCGGTCTCTGCACGGCCTGCCACGGCCGCTACCGCTTTTTTCATCGTCTCATTATCCATGTTATCGAGCATGATGATATCTGCACCGGCGTCCAAAGCCTCGGAAAGCATGTCCAGATTTTCTACTTCCACTTCTATCTTCCGCACGAAAGGAGCATATTCCTTTGCCATACGGATTGCTTTGGCGACACCTCCGGCAGCTCCGATATGGTTATCCTTGATAAGAATTCCGTCGGAAAGATTATATCTGTGGTTATATCCCCCGCCTATCCTGACGGCATATTTTTCAAAAGTCCTGTTGTTTGGGGTCGTTTTCCTCGTGTCGAGAAGTTTGGTACCGGAACCTTCCAGTTCTTTCGCCAGCCTGTTCGTGTAGGTGGCTATGCCGCTCATGCGCTGCAGATAATTGAGGGCAGTGCGCTCTCCTGACAGGATGGCCCTGATGTCGCCGGAGATTGTTCCAAGGAGCTGGCCTTTTTTTACATGGTCGCCATCTGTGGCTTCTGTCTCAAACAGGGAGGTCTCATCCAGCAGTTCAAAGACGCGTGCAAATACAGGAAGGCCGCATATGATGCCGTCTTCTTTGCAGATTAGTTCGGCTCTTCCGGGGCATGGCGTCCTCATCACCGCGTTCGTGGTGACATCTTCGCTCGTGATGTCCTCTTTTAAAGCATTCCATATGTATTCATCTGTATTAGTTTTCATCGTTACACCATTTATCATAAAATTCTCGGTCCCTTCTTTTGATTTCATTCAGTATCAGTGATTTATCTTCCCGGCTGCGCGCCTGGGAATCTGCATAGGCAAAGACGTCTATGGCTGCCGGTATGGGCGGAGGGCTTATGTTTTCGATGGCAGAGGCGAGAAGCCCGGCGCCACGTCTTGCGAAGACGAGGCTTTCGAGCAGGGAATTGCTCGCCAGGCGGTTGGCCCCGTGTACTCCGTTGCATCCGGCTTCACCGACGGCAAACAGATTGCAAAGCGACGTACGCGCAAAGGAATCCGTACGGATTCCGCCCATGAGATAATGCTGTGCCGGGATGATGGGAATTCTGTCTTCTGACAGGTCATAGCCTTCCTCGAGACAGCGTTCGTATATGTTCGGAAAACGGTATAGTATTTTATCTTTCTGCATATGTGCCAGCGATAGATATACAAAGGGAGAGTGGAACCTGTCCATCTCCTGCCGGATAGCTTCCGTTACTACGTCTCTTGGCTGCAGCTCGTCTACAAAACGCTGTCCATCAGGGTTCAGCAGGACGGCGCCTTCACCCCTTACAGATTCCGAGATGAGAAAGCGGCGGCCTTCTCTGTGGGAATAAAGGGTGGTGGGGTGAATCTGTATATAGTGGATGTTCTCCAGTTCGATTCCGTGTCTCAGCGCCAGCGCCAGGCTGTCCCCGGTTATATGCCGGAAGTTGGTAGAATTGGCAAAAAGCCCTCCGATTCCTCCGGTTGCCAGATATACCGCCCTGGAGGACACCGGCATTATTCCGCCATCTGATTCGCGCACTATGATGCCGGTGCATCGATTATCCTGTATGACGAGGTCAGTCATTGCTGTGTGGGAGGCTATCGTTATGTTGGGCCGCTTCCTGGCACAGGCAATCAGCTTTCTTGTAATCTCTTTACCGGTGACATCTTTGTGGTACAAGATCCGGCTTGCCGAATGTGCTCCTTCCTTCGTGTAGGCAAGTTCCTCCCCGTCATGTTCAAATTCCACGCCATAGGAGATCAGGCTGGCGATGATGCCGGGAGACTCCTGTATCATAATACGTACCGATTCCTTGTTATTTTCATAGTGTCCTGCCCGCATCGTATCCTCGAAGTAGCTGTCGTAATCCTCCTCAGACTTCAGGACACAGATGCCTCCCTGAGCCAGATAGGAGTCGCTGCTTTCCACCTTGTCTTTCGTTATCATGAGAATGCGCAGATGCCCGGGCAGGGACAGGCCGGTGAACAGCCCTGCCGCACCGGTTCCGACTATGACAACGTCATAATATGCTTCCATCATAATACACTTCCTTATCACTGTGCCAGTTCCAGCATGCGTTCCAGCGGCCGTGCCGCTTTTCGCCTTGTCGCTTCATCCAGTTCTACGGGATGTTCCATACGTTCCAGCGCGCGGGCAACTTTCTCAAGCGTAATCAGCTTCATATCTGTGCAGCACTGGTGTCCGTGTACAGGATAGAAGCTCTTCTCTGGATTCTTGTCTTTCAGCTCTTTGAATACGCCGGCCTCGGTACAGATGATAAACTCGCTGCAGCTGCTGGCGGTTGCAAATTTGATGATGCCGGTCGTGCTTCCTGCATAGTCTGCCAGAGCGACAGCGTCAGGCGTACATTCAGGATGGATGAGCACGAGGGCGTCCGGATGGGCTTTTTTTGCATTTTGGATAGCTGCCGCAGTGATATCCCTATGTACATGACAGTAGCCGTCATTGAAGATAAAGTGCTTGTCCGGCAGCTTTGAGGCGATAAAATGCCCAAGGTTGGCGTCCGGTATAAAATAGATATGCCTGTTCGGCAGTGCACATACGACATCCATCGCATTGGCAGAAGTGACGCACACATCGGAATAAGTCTTGAGAAGCGCAGTGGAATTAATGTAGCAGACAACAGCAAGGTCATCGTATTCTTCTTTGCATTTTTTAATTGTTTCGATGTCCGCCATATGCGCCATAGGACAGTCGGCCGCAGCATCCGGCAAGAGCACGGTCTTGCCGGGATTGAGTATCTTGGCGCTCTCGCCCATGAATGAGACGCCGCAGAAGACGATGACATCAGCCTCTGCCGAAGCCGCGGCCTTGCTCAGATAATAGGAGTCGCCCACATAATCGGCCGCTTCCTGTACGTCATCGTCCACATAGTAATGTGCTAGTATGACAGCATTTTTTTCTTTTTTTAATTGCTTGATTCGTTCTAAAGTAGTCATGATCCGCTCCTTCTTATATGCCCGGAACGGCTGTCCGGGCAGGTTCATGACTTACTATTGCATAAAAAGATATACATGTCAAGTCAACTGACAAGACAGTTAAGAATCGGCGTTAAGATATGGAGGATTTGATGAAAAGACTTGTATATTGTAAGGCTATGAGCTATAATAATATCGAATTGAATAGAAATTCTTCAGGGGTCGGGTGCAAGTCCCAACCGGCGGTATAGTCCGCGACCCGTGCCAGTGACGGTACGGTTGATTTGGTGCAATTCCAAAACCGACAGTAAAGTCTGGATGAGATGAAGAAGTGTACAGCAGCAATTGTTGGATGGATTTCAGGGCCCCGGTTTTTACCGAGGTCTTTTTTATATCACGGGAAACTTCGTTCCCTTGATATAAAAGCCCCTTCGGGGGATGCGCACTCGCTTTCGCGGAAGAAATCATCCCAAAGGCCGGATGCGCTCGGCGCAAAGAGTCCGCTAGCGGGACTCTTTGTTCTTACACTGATATGTCCACTTTATGTAATGCTGTATAGTTCCATGAAGATTTTCTTTCTTTGACAACTATAATGAATAACGAAAAGGAGAGAAAGAAAATGAGTACAGATGTAATGACGAACGCAAATGCAAGGACAAAGACAAGAACAAAGGTAAGGATGATGGCCCAGACGGGCATGCTTGGGGCAATTGCGACAGTATTGATGCTGTTCGAAATTCCGCTTCCTTTCGCCCCGGCCTTTTACCAGATTGATTTCAGCGAAGTGCCGGTACTTGTAGGATGCTTTGCCATGGGCCCTCTGGCAGGTGCGGCCATCGAATTCATCAAGATATTGCTGAACTTTGCCATTAACGGTACGATTACTGCAGGAGTAGGCGAGGCGGCGAATTTTCTTATCGGGTGTGCGCTTGTAGTTCCGGCGGGACTGATCTACAAGAGGAAACGTTCCAGAACACGGGCTATTGCCGGGATGGTATCCGGGACGGTAATCATGACGGCAATCGGCTGTTTCCTGAACGCATATATCCTGCTCCCGGCTTACGCCAAGGCTTTTGAGATGCCGATAGATGCACTTGTAGGGATGGGCAATGCGATAAATGCTAGTATCACGGACCTGTTAACGTTCGTGATGTTTGCGGTCGCACCGTTCAATCTCTTGAAAGGTGTGCTTGTATCCATGATTGTGTTGCTCATATATAAGAAAATCAGCCCTGTATTTAAGATGAATGAAGGATAGGATAATCAATATGTAAGGGCAGCCTGATATGCAGGCTGCCCTTGGCATTGTCAATCTAAGCTTCATGTTGTATCGCGATTAGTGGTGCCCATGGCCTCCGCAGCCATGGCTGCCACATGTGTGGCCCGCTTCTCCATGGTGGTGGCTGCACATCGTATCCGGATCATAGGACAGTGTACCGTCCAGGAACGATGCTACCTGGTCGTCGGCTTCGCCTACGGCTCCAGGGTACAGGTCTATGCCCGCTTCCGACAGTGCATTCCTTGCACCTGCGCCGATTCCTCCGCAGATGAGCACATCCACGCCAAAGTCCAAGAGCAGAGATGCAAGTGCCCCGTGTCCTTGACCGTCCGTGCCCTTCACTTCGGAGGAGAGGATGGTTCTATCCTTCACTTCATAGATTTTGAACTGTTTCGTGTGGCCGAAATGCTGGAATATCTGTCCGTTTTCATAAGTGACTGCAATTTTCATAATATGGCCTCCTTTTTCCTCTTTTATTTTCATATGCCGGCTGCGGGAGTATCTGCCACAGATAGTATAGTCGCCTCCGCTGATATCGAGGTATGTCCCTTCGACGAGAAAGCGGGCAACCTTTTTGCGTGCCTGCGTATAGAGAGACTGGACGGTAGCACGGCTTACCTGCATCTGGGCCGCACACTCTGCCTGCGTCATGCCGCTGTAATCCATAAGCCGGATTGTCTCAAATTCCTCGACAGTGAGGTTGATTCCATTTCTTGGGCTGCCTGATGCCGTGAAACGAACGCAGCGGGGCATGCTGCCGACGCAGCGTGTCTTGCCTGGACGTGCCATGAGATACTCCTTTCGCCGTCCATCCTATAATTCTTAGATGGTGTTATCAGTATATTACAATAGTTGTTGGCATATGTCAATAAATGTGTGGGAGAATATCATTTTATTCTTTACAAGGGCAGATTTCTATCCAATAGCCGTCAGGATCCTCGATAAAATATATGCCCATCTCAGCATTCTCAAAGCATACGCAGTCCATTGCCCTGTGGTGCGCCAGCGCTTTGTCAAAGTCGTCTACACGGAAGGCGAGATGTGATTCGTTGTCGCCAAGCTCATACGGGCGGTCCATATCACGCAGCCATGTGAGCTCCAGCAGATGGGGCGTCGTATCATCACCGAGAAAGACGAGCCGGAAGCTGCCATCATCAGCCTCCTTTTCACGTGTCACCGTAAGTCCAAGCGCTTTTTTATAGAAATCCAAGGATTTCTCAAGATCTCGCACATTGATATTGTTGTGGTAAAATGTAAACTTCATACTAGTAACCCTCCTGTTATCCATTGATATACAAATAAGTATATCATTAGTGGCAGAAGAAAAAAAGATGTGTTATACTGTTTCAAAAGGACAGGAGGTACGAAAGATGTCTGTAAAAGTGGAAGTAAAGCTGGATGTCGAATCTATGGCAGATTTTATGATTTATCATATTTATACAAGTGGCGCGGGGATGACCGCTCTTATACTCGGTATGCTCAATGTAGGGTTGACGATCGCTTTTGTCATGAGACGGCAGTTCCTGCTTGCGGCAGTATTTCTTCTGTTCGTATGCTTGGTATTCATAGTATTTCCTGTATTTATCAGGAAGAAGGTCGTCAGGCAGATGCAGAACTCCAGGCGTCTTGAAGAGACGGTGACTTATGAGTTCATGGAAGACGGCATCCTGACAACCACGTCGGAAGACAGCGGGAAAGCTTCTTGGAGCAAGTTCAAAAGAGCGATATCCAGAAAGCAGATCATCTTCCTGTATGATGCCCAGAAGCGTGCGATTATTCTTCCGGTCAGCCAGTTAGGAGACAAGTATACGGAGATTGTCGACATGATATTCGCACACATGCCGGCGCCTGCGGTCAGAATCCGCCGACTGGACGGCAAGAAGGGAAAAGTGGCCGGGCCCCGGAAGGAAGAAGACAGGAAAGAATCGGATAGGAAAGCAGATGTAGACGAGAAAGCGACGCGGGAACCGGAAGAGGAGAAAGGGCCGGCAGAATAGAAAGGGTATGCAATGGTTATAGAGAGTTACAGCGAGAAGGAGACATATGAACTTGGGCGGGGCATGGGGGAAAAAGCCTGTCCCGGCCAGGTCTACACACTAATCGGGGACCTGGGCACTGGCAAGACCATATTCACGAAAGGGCTTGCGGCCGGGCTGGGCATTCTGGAACCTGTGAGCAGCCCGACTTTTACGATTGTGCAGGTATATGAAGAAGGGCGTCTGCCCTTCTATCATTTTGATGTCTACAGAATCGGCTCCATAGAAGAGATGGATGAAATCGGTTATGAAGACTATGTGTACGGGGAAGGGGTGAGCCTGATTGAGTGGGCGGACCTCATAGAAGAGATTCTCCCGGAACATTATACGGAAGTCAGGATAGAAAAGGACCCGGAAAAGGGATTTGATTATCGGAGGATTGGCATATGCGCATATTAGCACTGGACAGCTCGGGACTGGTTGCCAGCGTCGCTGTCGTCGAGGAAGAACAGACGGTTGCGGAATACACGGTAAATTATAAAAAGACGCATTCTCAGACACTTCTGCCTATGCTCGATGAAGTGGTGAAGATGATCGAGCTGGACATGGATACAATTGATGCTATCGCAGTTGCGGGGGGGCCGGGCTCCTTTACCGGGCTGCGGATTGGTTCGGCGACCGCAAAGGGACTGGGACTGGCGCTTGATAAGCCGCTTATACATGTCCCTACGCTGGAAGGCATGGCATACAACCTGTATGGAACGCCGGGCATCATATGTCCGGTCATGGATGCCAGGAGAAATCAGGTATATACAGGGCTGTACAGAATGGAGCACAAGCTTGAAGTGCTGGAAGACCAGATGGCCGTCCCGGTTGGAGAGCTTGCCGACCGGCTTAACGAAGCCGGGGAGAAGGTTACATTCCTGGGAGACGGGGTTCCTGTATACAGAGGGATACTGGAAGAGATGCTGGCAGTCGAGCACTACTATGCGCCGGCGCATATGAACCGCCAGCGTGCAGCCGCACTTGGAACGCTTGGTTTGAAGTATCTGACAGAAGGCAGGAGCGAGACCGCGGCACAACACCGTCCGGATTACCTTAGAGTATCACAGGCAGAACGGGAGAGGAAAGAGAGGTTGAAAGAATCATGATTATATTTGAATGCGACTATACGGAAGGGGCTCATCCAGAGATTCTGAAGAAGTTGGAAGAGACGAATTATACGCAGACGCCGGGATATGGCATGGATGTCTACTGCGAAAGTGCAAGGGAGAAGATTCTGGAAGCGTGCGGATCCCCGTCCGCGGACGTACACTTTCTGGTCGGAGGGACACAGGCCAACTTTACAGTCATCAGTTCTGTCCTCCGCCCGTTCCAGGGGGTGATAGCAGCTGAGAGCGGGCATATCAATGTACATGAGACAGGCGCGGTGGAAGGTACCGGACACAAAGTGCTGACCCTTCCGAGTGAAGACGGAAAGATAACGGCAGACCAGGTACGCCGGATGTATGAGTCCCATTGGGACGATGTCACTCATGAGCATATGGTGCAGCCGGGCATGGTATACATCTCCCATCCGACAGAGAATGGGACCTTGTACAGCAAGGAAGAGCTGGAAGAACTATACGATACGTGCAGGGAGAGGAATCTGCCGCTCTTTCTGGACGGGGCCCGTCTCGGTTATGGAATCATGTCGGAAGCGTCTACGCTGACACTGAAGGATATTGCCGCGCTGACCGATGTATTCTATATAGGTGGTACGAAGGTAGGCGCCTTATTCGGGGAGGCCGTAGTGATTGTCAACCCTGCGCTTAAAAAAGACTTCCGGTATATGATCAAGCATAATGGAGGGATGCTGGCAAAAGGCAGGCTGCTCGGCATCCAGTTTGACACGCTGTTTACGGATGGTTTATATTATAAGGTGGCAGAACACGCAGATCGTCTCGCTATGCGTCTTAAAGCCGCATTTCAGAAGAAAGGATACGGACTGCGCTATGACTCCTATACGAACCAGCAGTTTCCTATCCTTCCGAACGCTCATATGGAGAAGCTGGCCGAGAAGTATTCGTTCAGCTTCTGGGAGGCGGTCGATGAAGGCCATACGGCTGTAAGATTCTGTACAAGCTGGGCAACGCAGGATGAAGCGGTCCGGCAGCTGATTGAAGACATACAGGATCTGTAGGGCAGACAGGAGGCGGTTGATATGTTTGAAGTACGCCAGATAGAGGAAACAGACATTGACAGGATAGCCTGTCTGGAACAGCAGATATTTCCGGACAGCTGGAGCTATGAAGCGGTCCGTGACACATACCGGCAGGACAATTCGGTACTGTTCGGGGCTTTCGACGGAGGGAGGCTGATTGGCTATCTTATCGTATATTATGTACTGGATGAAGGGGAGATTGCCAGGATTGCCGTGGAGGAGGGCAGCAGGCGGCAAGGGGCTGCCGGACACATGCTGCTTAAGCTTGAGGATTTCTGTGAGGAAAAAGGGATTGCAAGACTCATGCTGGAAGTAAGAGAAAGCAATGAAGCGGCGGCTGCCTTCTATAAAGATTACGGTTTTGAAGAGGACGGCGTACGAAAGGGGTACTATGCTAATCCTTTGGAGGATGCGGTGCTCATGAGCCGCAGGCTTGGCAGGTAATTGACAGTTTTAACAGCAGTTCCCACTAGGAACTGCGGCGGCAGTCCGTTATAATGTAGGCGTAGCACAGAGAAGTCGAAGTGAGATGCACACAGGAGGAATCGTATGCGCCAGTATAGTGTTAAGATAAAAGAGACAAAAGATATTGAAAAAATTATTTGCAATAAATGTGGGAAAGAGATTATCATTTCCAGAGGGGTTCCCCAGGAGGACTATCTTGAAGTGGAAAAACGATGGGGATATCAGTCCGGCAAAGACAATCAGGTAGACTGCTTTGATCTATGTGAAGACTGTTATGACGAAATGGTAAAAGGATTTAAAATCAAGATTTAGAATAGAGGTATGATATGTTAGATGTATGTTTGTTGGGAACCGGCGGCATGATGCCGCTGCCTTACCGCTGGCTGACAGCGCTTATGGTGCGGTATAACGGCAGCAGCGTGCTGATTGATTGTGGAGAGGGCACGCAGATTGCTATCAAGGAGAAGGGGTGGAGCTTTAAGCCGATTGATGTAATCTGCTTTACCCACTATCACGGCGACCATATCAGCGGGCTTCCCGGCCTGCTTCTGACGATGGGCAATGCAGACCGTACAGAGCCGCTGACGCTGATTGGGCCGAAGGGACTTGAGAGAGTAGTAAACGCGCTCAGGGTAATCGCGCCGGAACTGCCGTTTCCTGTCAAATATATCGAGATTACAGAGCCGGAACAGGTATTTGAGATGAACGGATACCGTCTGAAGGCGTTCCGGGTAAATCATAATGTCATCTGCTATGGATATACGATGGAGGTGGACCGGGCCGGCAAGTTTGATGTAGACCGGGCGAGCGCGGCCGGCATTCCCAAGAAGTACTGGGGTATCCTGCAGAACGGGGAGAAAGTAGAAGAAGGCGGTAGGGTGTATACGCCGGATATGGTGCTTGGACCCCCGAGAAAAGGTATTAAGCTGGCCTACTGTACAGATACGAGGCCGACCGATTCTATCCGGGAGAATGCAGCCGGTTCCGACTTGTTTATCTGCGAGGGAATGTATGGAGAGAAGGACAAGCTGAAGAAGGCGAAAGAATATAAGCACATGACGTTCCATGAGGCAGCCCGTCTTGCCAAAGACGCAGAAGTCAGGGAAATGTGGCTGACCCACTACAGCCCGTCGCTTACGCGTCCGGAGGATTACATGGATGATGTGCGGGCCATATTCCCTAATGCGGTGGCGGCCAAGGACAAGCGCACGGTCGAACTGACATTTTCACAGGGATAGGAGATATTATGAGCGAAGAGAAAGAGATACTGATTCTTGCAATTGAGAGTTCGTGCGATGAGACAGCGGCAGCCGTAGTGAAAAATGGACGGGATGTGCTGTCTAATGTCATTTCTTCCCAGATTGATCTTCACACGTTATATGGCGGCGTCGTACCTGAAATTGCATCCAGAAAGCATATCGAGAAGATCAATCAGGTGATACAGGCGGCGCTTGACGAGGCGGAGGTGACACTGTCCGACATCGATGCCATAGGAGTCACATATGGTCCGGGCCTCGTAGGAGCGCTGCTTGTGGGCACAGCTTCGGCCAAGGCGATTGCTTACGCTTCGAAAAAGCCGCTCGTAGGGGTCCATCATATTGAAGGTCATATCGCTGCTAACTTCATCGAACACAAGGAACTGGAGCCACCATTTTTCTCCTTGGTAGTGTCCGGGGGACATACCCATCTTGTCAGAGTTAACGATTACGGCAGATTCGATATCATCGGACGCACAAGGGACGATGCGGCAGGGGAAGCGTTCGACAAGGTTGCCAGGGCCATCGGGCTTGGGTATCCGGGCGGCCCTAAGATTGACAAAGTGTCTAAGCAAGGGAATCCTGACGCGATTGCATTTCCAAGGGCGCATATGGAAGATGCCCCTTTTGACTTCAGCTTCAGCGGCCTTAAGTCGGCCGTGCTGAATTATATCAACGGCTGCCGGATGAAGGGAGAGGCATACAGCCAGGCTGACGTGGCCGCCTCTTTTCAAAAAGCGGTTACGGATGTGCTTGTGGAACATGCGATGCATGCCGTGGAGGAATACCATATGGACAAGTTCGCCATAGCAGGCGGAGTGGCTTCCAACAGCGCGCTGCGCGAAGCCATGGCAAAAGCCTGTGCGGAGAGGAAAATCAAATTCTACTATCCATCGCCTGTCTACTGTACAGACAATGCGGCTATGATAGGCGTGGCGGCATATTATGAATATAGGAACGGCACAAGGCACGGATGGAATCTGAATGCGGTGCCTAATCTAAAGCTCGGGGAGAGATAGACTCGGGCATGTCGGGGGAATGTGAAGGTATGGAAGTAAAGAAGAGGTGTACGGCTGTCGTGCTGGCGGCAGGACAGGGAACGCGTATGGGGACGTCTGTCCAGAAGCAGTATCTTGAGCTGGGAGGGAAGCCGTTAATCTGCTATGCATTAGAGACATTTGAAACGTCTTCGGTTATCGATGATGTCGTACTCGTGGTGGGAGCGGGACAGGAGACATATGTCCGTAATCAGATCATAGAGCCGTACGAATTTGCAAAGGTTACAGCCATCGTGGAAGGCGGCAGAGAAAGATATGATTCCGTCTATGAGGGGCTGAAAGCGGCAGTCCGTGATGAAAATGGACAGGTCCGCGACGGCTATGTCTTCATACATGACGGAGCAAGGCCATTCGTCGATGAAGAGATACTGCACAGGCAGTATGAAGCAGTCGGAACATACAGAGCCTGCGTTGCAGGAATGCCAAGCAAGGATACGGTAAAGCTTATTGATGATGACAACTATGCCGTAAAGACTCCAAAGAGAAAATATGTGTGGACGGTTCAGACACCGCAGGTATTTGAAAATTCTTTGATTATGGATGCATATTCTAAGATGATGGGGGAAGACTGTGAAGGGATAACTGATGACGCCATGGCAGTAGAACGGTACATGGATGTGCCGGTGAAGCTTGTAGAAGGCTCGTACCGGAACATCAAGATTACAACGCCGGAAGACCTGGCAGTCGCCCGCGCTTTCGTTAATGGAAAAATTTGAAAATCTTAATAATTATATATTGACGCTGTAATATATGTATGATAAAATGCATATTGTCGCTGAGAAAGTGCGGCCTGATTGAATATGTGGAGAGGTATCGAAGTGGTCATAACGAGGCGGTCTTGAAAACCGTTTGTCCGAGAGGGCGCGTGGGTTCGAATCCCACCCTCTCCGCTCTTAAAAGAGGAGCCGGAAATTCCGTAGAGGAGTTTCCGGCTCTTTGCTTTATAATTCCGTAAAAAATGTATCAAAAGAGTAGAGTATATAGACGCACTGCCTTAATTGTATTAAATATTAATATATGATATGAAGGTGAAAATGCCTTTTGCTACCAGTATCATATTATACAAAAGGGGTGTTAGATATATGTTTGAAAAGGGGAAAATAATTGGCGCGTGTCTGCTGGCTGCAGTGTTGAGCTTCGTATGCGCAGCGACGCTGCGTGCCGATGGGCCTGCTACGGCGTCAGAGTCAGTACAGACGGATTTTTTTACGGGGATTAAAGTTGTAGACAAGGACAGGAATGACATTGCCACGTTAAAAGATGTAAAACGGGGCACAGAGGTGTACCTCGTCTATCATTATATAATCCCGGCAGGAGGATATGAGACTGGGAAAGAATATACTTTTTCTATTCCAAAGGAAATACATATGGAAGACGGAACCACATTCCCTGTTACTATGGAGGGGAGTGAGGTGGCGCGGGGAACGGTACATTATGACAGTGCCCAGAGTCTGAATGTAGTTAAACTCGTTTTTTCTGATGCAGACGCGGTACAGGCAGGTGTGGAAGGAGATATCTGGATGGACGGGGAACTGTCAGAAGATGAGATACCAAACGAAGGGAAGCAGGACATCGATTTTGGCCTCGGGCTGCCTGACGGATCGGACAAGATAACCATTGACTTTGCCATTGACAAGCAGAGTGCGGAGGTATCTATCGTGAAGCAGGCAGGCAACCCGGATCTTGGCAGCCTGACGATACCATGGAGGATTACGCTTAAAGTGGAAAATGCGGCCCCAGCTGACCTTCCGGTCACGGGACTTTTGATAACGGATACGCTTCCCGAAGGGCTGAACTTCGATGAGACGGATCCTGATGCCTACAGTTGTGAAGAGGCAGACGGCACACCGGTCACGGGCGGTTCCATAGCAAAGAGTGCAGCCGGGGAAATTACTTATGAGTTCCCAGGCGGTTTTTCTGCCGGGCTTGGCGACTCTTATACATTGACGCTGCAGACGTCTTTTGAATTGGGGATATTCAGCGGTGGCAAGGATTCTGTGAAATTTACCAACAAAGCGGAGGCGGCATATGAGTTCGTGGAGGAACCATACAAGAAAGATGATGCCGGTAACAGTATAGTAAACGCTGAGACAAAGAAGGCTGCAACAGGAGCTGCTGCTGCAGATGTGACAATCAACGGAAGGCTGCTGGATAAAGCAGGCGTGCTTGCAGGTGGTGGAGCAAGGGAGATTGACTGGACGGTGACGGTCAACAGCAACCGCCTGGGCATCCAAAATGCGAAGATAAGTGATACGATGCCGACAGGCCTTACAGTAAAGGGCGGGGCAGGAGGTGTAGTAATTCGAAATACAGCCGGAGACGACGTGACTTCTACCTTTTCCGGCGCTGTCACCGTGTCCGGACAGAATATAGCCGTCAGTCTTGGAGATATAGATGAAACTTATACGATACATTATACGACGACAGTGGCTGACGAATACTACGATGAAAATAAGACGAAAGAGTTCAAAAACCATGTTGAGTTTACCGGAGGGCCGGGGCCTGACCCTTCTGTTTCCGTCACAAAAGATGCGTCGGTCAAGGTAAACAATGCTCTGATAGCCAAGACAGGCAGCTATAACCGGAAGAATCATACGATTACATGGACCATTACATTGAATCAATATGAAAGTACTCTGGGAAATCCTCTCCAGGTGGAAGATACGATACCAGAGGGGCTTACCTTTGTGAAAAAGGGCAGTGATTTCGTGGGGGCAGATGATATCCATATCACAAAAGGCAGTGATTCGGGTATTACGTTCCAATATGACGAGGACAGCCGCAAGCTGACGGGGAAGATAACAAAGGATATATCAGAAGTGGTAGAATTCCAGTTTCAGACAACGGTAGATGACGCGAATATATGGGCGGTAAACGGTTATAAGAGCAGACCGTTTAAAAATGAAGCGGTCATCCTAACCGGCGGTGCAGAATATGCCGTCACATCTGAGCCTGAGATTATAAGTGAGATGTTTGCCAAGACAGCCGGCTCCTACGACAGTGCAACCGGTGAAATTGAGTGGCAGCTTACTTGCAACCAGAATGGAATGCCCTTCCATAACGCTTACATAGAAGACGTGATACCGGACGGCCAGGGGTATGTGGCGGGAAGCCTGAGCCTTAAGTCGCCGTCAGGGCAACTGGTGACAGAGTCCTATGAGGCATCTTCAAGAACCCTTCGGATTGACCTGCCGTCGTACCTGGATAAGCAATATACCATGACGTTCAGGACGAAGATAACGGACAGAGAATTCCTGGCGGCCAATACGACAAAGACATTCAGCAATACAGCTGTGCTTCATGGAGACGAACTGCCTGCGGCTATTACGTGCAAGGCGGAAAAAGAAGTGACAGGTTCCGTACTATCTAAAAAGGGTGAGGCTAAAAGGGACTCTGCCGGAATAAGCTACCTGGAATGGTCGGTGACGATAAACAAGAACAATACTCAGTTGAATAAGCCGGTTATCGTGGACAAGCTGTCGGTAGACCCGAGACTGGAGCTTGACCCATCCAGCGTCAGGCTGTATGAAGCGGAAGTGCAGACGGACGGTTCAGTCAGACAAGGGACAGAAGTGCCTGTAACAAGAGACAATATTACATATGATCTCACTGACAATACGTTTAAGTTCCATTTCCTACAGCAGATAGACCGTGCATACCTGCTTGTGTTCCGCACTGACTTTGGCGATGATGCTAAGAATAAAGAAGTAGTCAACCAGGTATATTATGAAGGCTCTGAGGCGGACCAGGAAAATTCCGGGACGCGTTTAAGAATTGCAGGAAGCATTGCAGGCGGGAGCAGCAGCATTCCAAAGGGAAATATCGCGGTGAAAAAATATGCGGATGATACGTCAACGGTATTAAAGGACGCGGTATTTGCAGTATATAACGATTATGTCACCTATACGATGCGGCCTACCGACATAAACGGTGAATCCAGACTGGAACAGATCAGGACAGGAAGCTACAACATGAAAGAAATAACCGCTCCTGAAGGCTATGTGCTTGACAGTACAGAGCGTGCTGCTACAGTGAGTAAAAACAGTACATTTACTTATGAGGCATATAATAACCTTATAAAAGGAAAGCTTGACCTGACTGTCCTTGATGACAGCAGAAATCCCAAGCCTGTGGAAGGCGTCAAGGTTGAAATCTGCGATAAAGAGGGGAATCTTATCGCAGAGAAAGTTACGGACAGCAGTGGAAAAATAACGACGGATGATTTAAAATACGGAGATTATTATTACAAGGTAGTTGGGGTTCCGCCGGGATATGGAATCCCGGGCGGTATATTCCCTTTCCGAATCGAGACGGACGGCCAGATTATCATAAAAGAAGTAACCATCCATCGGCAGACCTCTGATACGACAGCCGATCAAACGGATGGAACATCAGGAGCTATGCGGCCGGGCAAAGATGGTGCAAAGACAGGAGACGATGCCGAACCAGTTTTATATGTGTTGCTGCTTGTCGTTGCTCTGGCATGTATAGCACTAACAGGGCGTCGGCGGGTTAAGAAAGTATAGTGTCCGAGCTATGATAGATACAGAACAGGCAAACAGAAAAAGACAGTGCCGGATACCCCATATACAGGTATCCGGCACTGTCTTTTTCGATAGACGGTATGGGTATGGCTGATGCATCAGGAAGGCGGGATGTGGGACATTTTGCAGAGCTGTGTAGAAAAATTGAAAAAAAGAGAAAAAATACTAGACAAGGATGAGAAATTCGTGTATATTATTTTACGGACACTTTTGGAGAAGTACCCAAGCTGGCCGAAGGGGCTCCCCTGGAAAGGGAGTAGGTCGTTAATAGCGGCGCGAGGGTTCAAATCCCTCCTTCTCCGTCAGATTGCTGTCTTGCTTAACCGCATATTCTTGTGTCTTGATTTGAAAAAATCATAGATGTAGTAAGGATGAAAAAAGAGTAAAAATTACTCGAAAAAATCTTTGGAAATTACTTGACACAGATGCGAGTTAAATGATATTATATTTGGGCTGACCCGAACGGGACAGGCAATCAAGCACCTTGATAATTAAACAATAGACAACGACCCTGAAGATTTCTTGAAAAGAG
>NZ_JABFCH010000204.1:0-218 GCF_017566055.1 Extibacter sp. GGCC_0201
GACACGCCTTGCACCTACTTCTCGCACGCCCTACGCGGCCTTAAAATGTAGCAATCGTTACTGCAGCAATGTATCCAGTCCTCTATATCTTGTCGAAAAGAAACTGCTTTCCTTCCTGGACGAATGGTTAAAGGACTATTCGCTTGACTGGAGAAAATGCAGTGCATTGATTCCTTCCGACACTGATCTGAAAATAAAAGAACAGGCGATATCGTCCT
>NZ_JABFCH010000205.1:0-218 GCF_017566055.1 Extibacter sp. GGCC_0201
AGGATTTTCTGAAGCTCGGCTCTCTGGATGAATGCAGGCTGTTTATCGAGGAATACTTTGCCGCGGTGGGGGAGAATAATTATAAATCCCTTCTGCTGCGCCAGTATATGGTGATGGATATCTTTTACTGTGTCCAGGAGTTTTTAAAGGGAATCAATGTGAACACGGACGAGATACCGCCGGAGCGAAAAGATATCAAATTGATACCGAAAGCGATT
>NZ_JABFCH010000206.1:0-218 GCF_017566055.1 Extibacter sp. GGCC_0201
TTCGAGGTCGAGGACCCAGGTGCCGTCTTCAAAGGCCAGCTGGAACCCGAGGAAGGATTCGGAGTCCATTTCGGCGTTCTCGATTGCCTCGGCAAGCAGCCCGCGTATGTGCGCCTGCTCGTTCTCGGCGAGGGGTCGCTTGGCCCCCGCCTCGTCAGTGTCCAGCTCGCTCATATAGCTGTAGACGCTCTGCCGCAGCGTGGCGCGCATGTCGAGGA
>NZ_JABFCH010000207.1:0-218 GCF_017566055.1 Extibacter sp. GGCC_0201
TGACTTGAACGAGTATCTGTGCAGCAGACAATCCGCCAAGCAGACAGAGCCGACAAAGCAAGTCCAATCCGCAAGACGGATAATGCAGCCACCGAAAAAGCGAGGGCTGAAAATGTAGAGGGAAACAGGCTCGCTTTCCCAAGGGTATTTAGACAGAAATACCATAGGCTCAATAGGGCGTTTTCTTAACGCATTACACGGTAACGCTAAAAACTCCC
>NZ_JABFCH010000208.1:0-218 GCF_017566055.1 Extibacter sp. GGCC_0201
GTCATTTTGAGATGAAATAAGTGTAGCATCGCCGGGATTTTTTGTCAATGCTCACGGCCGGCTCAAATCAACATGAGGCATTAAGAGGTTACTGTTCACACGGTTGCGTTTTGCGATGTACATTCAGACAGCATGAACCGTTACTTAAGCGCGGCAATGAGCCTGGGCAGCAGCACTTCGACGTTCCCCACGATTCCCAGATCGGAGATATCGAAGAT
>NZ_JABFCH010000209.1:0-217 GCF_017566055.1 Extibacter sp. GGCC_0201
TGACGTCTGTTAGCAACGCCTGCTGTATCAAGTGTACCACGGATGATGTGGTATCTTGTACCTGGTAAGTCTTTTACCCTGCCGCCACGGATAAGAACAACACTATGTTCCTGAAGGTTATGTCCTTCACCTGGAATGTAGCTTGTTACCTCGATTCCGTTGGAAAGACGAACTCTGGCGATTTTTCTAAGAGCAGAGTTAGGCTTTTTCGGTGTAG
>NZ_JABFCH010000210.1:0-217 GCF_017566055.1 Extibacter sp. GGCC_0201
TAAGAAAGTGTCGGGCACGAACCCTACGGGCAGCATTCCTTTATCGGAACTTATATCCTACGGTGAAGAATGAAGCAAAATTTCGTGGCAGGTAATTATGGAATTCTTCCGTGTCTATTACCTGCCTTAGTTGCTGGTTGATCTTTACCAATCCCACTTGTGCCTCTGCACCGATAATGAGCCTGCGGTATTCAAATGTGATTCCCACGATGATACC
>NZ_JABFCH010000211.1:0-217 GCF_017566055.1 Extibacter sp. GGCC_0201
TACAATCGTTAAAAACTATCCTGGGTCTAACCTATAAAATGGGCGCTCGTCCGGCTGAACCGGGCGAGTTTACAAAGAGAGCTTTTTTAAACGGACGTATAGATCTGATCCAGGCGGAAGCAGTTATGGATATTATTAAATCACGCAGTGAAGCTTCTTTAAAAATGGCAGTACGTCAACAGGATGGCCAACTGTCTAAAAAAATCAAAGGTCTGCG
>NZ_JABFCH010000212.1:0-217 GCF_017566055.1 Extibacter sp. GGCC_0201
TCATACTCATTGTTGAGCATTCGATATGCCAGCCAGGACGTCCTTCACCCCAGGGACTGCTCCAGGAAGGCTCTCCCGGTTTAGCAGCCTTCCACAAGGCAAAATCCATTGGATTATGCTTTTTATCGTTGACATCAACGCGCGCACCTGCCATCATATCTTCCAGATTACGCCCGGAAAGTTCACCGTAATGCTCAAATTTTTCAACGCTATAATA
>NZ_JABFCH010000213.1:0-217 GCF_017566055.1 Extibacter sp. GGCC_0201
TTGTCCTATGTCCCGCCAAAGCGCCTAGGCTGCAGCCCCGCGGTACCCCCAGCACTGCAGCCACGCCTGGGCGGCCCGGCGCAGACTTGCCGGCGCACCCTCGATTTGGAGGATGGCCTTGTAGACCACCGCCCAGAAGGAGCGGCTGTCCCCCGGCATGGGGATTTGGTACTTCTGCGCGTAGGCCTCGATCCGCCGCCGGTCCAGTGAAAAGAGC
>NZ_JABFCH010000021.1:0-76127 GCF_017566055.1 Extibacter sp. GGCC_0201
TGGATTTCTGAGGAAAGCCAGCTTTTTTGCCGTATCGGAAATCCCCCGGATTAAAGGAATAGCGTATAATGAGATGAAAATTCCGTTTGGCGAGGATGAAGTTGGCAGAGCATGATATAGGATTAAGTCAAGATTCGCCTGACGGATTATGGAACATCGGTGAAAACGGCGCATATGATAAGATAGATACTTAGCTTAGGAGTGTGTGTACATGGACAATCGACTGCCTTACTACATGGCCTATCCGATGCCTTTACTCTATGATGACGACAAGGTTGCCAGAAGGGACCTGGATTATATGAAGAGCCTGTATCCTGCGACAGCCAAACGGCTGATTCCTTATATTGAAGATGAATGTGACAGGCTGGAATACGAAGGAAGCATGATGTATGATGAATATCCGGATCAGCTGCAGCTGCGGCTGATGTGCCGGCGGATATTCGACAGGGCCGAAGAAGATGAAGAAGATCCGGGCAGCTGGCTGAATGACTTGATTCAAGTCATGGCTTATCAGGAATTATGCCGCAGACGCTGTGAGCACAGGAACATGAGACGAAAATACTACTAATGAAAGAAAGGAGCCAGACCTTGGGAAGAAAGGCCTGACTCCTTCCTCGCTTTCGTGAGGGTGGACGGATGAGCCGGTATATGTTAGAATACTTATTGAACATATTGAGGAAGGTACGACAGACATGGAGAATATAATATTTATCGGTATGCCTGCGGTAGGAAAGAGTACAGTCGGAGTTGTCGTTGCAAAGCGGCTTGGATATCAGTTTATTGATACGGATCTTTTGATACAGGAAGAGGAAGGGAATCTTCTCAGGGAAATTATAGAAAAAAAGGGGATCGATGGGTTTTTGGAAATAGAGGACCGTGTGAATGCGAAAGTGGAAGTGCACAACACGGTCATATCACCGGGCGGCAGCGTAGTATACTGCGAAAATGCCATGAAACATTATAAAGAAATCGGTACGGTCGTATATTTGATGGCATCTTATGAGACAATAAACAAGAGGCTGAAAAGTGCGAAAAAAAGAGGCGTCGTGCTTAGGGCCGGACAGACGCTCAAGGATCTGTATGATGAGAGGGTCCCCTTGTTCGAGCGGTATGCGGACTTGACCGTGTGCGAGGATGGACTCAAGCTGGAAGATACGATAGACAAGGTGATCGAGGCGTTACAAAATGCATAAAAAGTTACGGTTGCATTAAGAAAAATGTAATATAAGTTACATAATTGTAAAAAATATTTTACAATTTTCGATTCTATGGTATAATAGCAAAGAATGTGAATAAAGAAAAATAGCTATCAGAGTTTTGAGAGTGAATATAAATTGATATTGAGGTGCAGTATGGAACAGTATATTATAAAAGGCGGCCATCCGCTTGTGGGAGAAGTAGAGATAGGCGGAGCGAAGAATGCGGCTCTGGCGATACTCGCAGCGGCAATCATGACAGATGACACAGTTCTTATTGACAATATACCGGACGTCAATGATGTCAATGTACTATTGGATGCAATTACCGGAATCGGTGCAAAGGTGCACCGCGTAGACCGACACACGGTCAAGATCAACGGAAGCGGAATCAGGAATTTTGATGTGGAGTATGATTATATCAAGAAGATTCGCGCGTCTTACTATCTGCTAGGTGCGCTGCTCGGCAAATACAAGAGAGCAGAAGTGGCGCTGCCGGGAGGATGCAACATCGGGAGCAGGCCGATAGACCAGCACCTGAAAGGATTCCGGGCACTCGGAGCCGACGTGGATATCGAGCACGGCAAAGTAGTTGCCGAAGCAGAGAATCTGGAAGGGCGGCACGTGTATTTTGACGTCGTGACAGTAGGAGCAACAATCAACGTGATGATGGCGGCGACGATGGCAGACGGCATCACAATCATGGAAAACGTGGCCAAGGAGCCGCACGTGGTGGACGTTGCCAACTTCCTGAACAGCATGGGTGCCAACATCAGAGGAGCGGGTACCGATGTGATAAAGATACGTGGAGTACACAGACTGCATGGGACGGAATATTCTGTCATACCGGACCAGATCGAGGCAGGTACATTTATGTTTGCTGCCGCAGCCACAAAAGGAGACGTAACGGTGCTGAATGTCATTCCGAAGCATCTGGAAGCAACGATTGCAAAGCTGACAGAGATTGGCTGCGAAGTAGAAGAATTTGACGATGCCGTGCGTGTCGTATCCAAAGGAGACTTGACAAGCACTCACGTAAAGACACTTCCATACCCGGGCTTTCCGACGGATATGCAGCCCCAGATAGGGGTGACGCTGGCTTTATGCAAGGGGACAAGTACCATAACAGAGAGTATATTTGAGAACAGATTCAAATATCTGGATGAACTGGCCAGAATGGGGGCCAATATAAAAGTAGAAGGCAATTCTGCTACCATCGAAGGGGTAGATAAGTTCTCCGGGGCCAGGGTGAGCGCACCGGACCTTCGCGCAGGCGCGGCGCTCTGCATCGCGGGACTTGCCACAGATGGTATAACGATTGTAGATGATATCATCTATATACTTCGGGGATATGAAAGATTTGATGAAAAGCTGCGCAGCATAGGCGCACTCATGGAACAGGTCTCTACGGAGAAGGAGATTCAGAAGTTTACGCTTAAGGTAAGCTAGAAGAAAAGATGAATCATATAAAACAGACATTTGAATCAGTCCGCATTTTGCGGGCTGATTTTGGTAAGCGGGGAATAAGATGAAGAAGATAAAGAATCGTTATATTATTCTGCTCATTGCAGCTATCGTTAATTTTGTACATGGAAACCCGTACATATGGACTGTGTTCCAGCCCCATGTCAGAGCTGAGTACCAGCTCAGCCTGGCGGCATCCAGCCAGCCCTTTACGATAATCATCGGTATCTTCGCCGTGGGCAATATGATAGGCGGATATCTTCAGCACAAGATTGGAGCCAGGGCGACAATCCTTGGCGGAAGCTTCGTGATGTGTACCGGATTCTTTCTGGCAGCAGTTGCACCGGTTGGCATGCCGTGGGTAATATCGGCCGGTTATGGGCTGCTCGGCGGTCTTGGTTCCGGCTGTGCGTTCAGCATGCTTGTAGCCGTGCCACAGCAGTGGTTTCCAGACAAGAGAGGGCTGGTGACAGGGATAACGGTAGGAATCGTCGGCATCTCCGGCGTCGTCATGAACCCGTTCTGTGACTGGCTGCTTGCGAACCACGGTTACAGGTATGCAATGCTGGCTGTGACGGGAATCTATGCTGTGCTCAGCCTGGGAGGCATATGTATCTCAGAGCCGGATGACAAACCGGACGGAGCTGGGGAGGGCAGTGCAGCCGAAACCGTGCAGAGGAAGCAGTATACCACAAAGGAAATGTTCCGGACGAAGACGTACTATCTCCTGAGCGTATCCATGGCCCTTGCCGTGCCGGCTTATGTGCTTGTCAATCCGCTTATGAAATCGCTTGGGATGGAGCGGGGACTGACGGATGGCGCAGCCCTGATAGGCGTCGTAGCCGCTTCGGCAGCGAATATTGCCGGTCGTTTTGCAGCGCCATGGATGTCGGACTTCTTCGGACGGAAGACGGTGATACAGGTATTGTATGCAACCGCCATGATTTCGGTCATCGGCCTCACGGTGGCAAAGGGCGGATTGTTCATACTGCTCATATCACTCGTGTCGCTTACATATGGAGGGTTTGTCAGCGTATATCCCGTACTGACTTCAGACTGCTTTGGCATGAAGTACCAGGGGATGAACTTCGGAGCGGTCATGCTCGGATACGGAGCCGTCTCCATCCTCTGCCCTTATCTGCTGGCTGCAGTCCAGGATACGCCGCTTGGAACCAGCCTTTCCTTTATCATCGCAGGAGGGATATGCATAGTCGGGATGGCTGTGACAGCCCGCATACAAGTCCGCCAGGAATGAATTGAGTATTGACATTTTGCGTGAAAGGCTGTAAAGTCTTATTGAACAACAAGTTAATAATGAAACTTTCTCTTATTCAGAGCAGTGGAGATACAAAGGATCTGTGAAGCTGCGGCAACCCCGTAAAGGAAGGTGCCAACCTGAGCGAGTCTTTCGAACAATAAGAGGATTGGTTTATGAATATAAAACAGTCCGCTTATGGCGGATTGTTTTTTTGTACAATAGGAAAAGAAGTTTCTATATTGCCAGAGACCACCGGGAGAAAGTTTTACAGTGCCGGAAACGGCCGTTAAGAAAGGAGAACATATGGAAAAGAGATTATTTACATCAGAATCAGTGACAGAAGGGCACCCGGACAAAATGTGCGACCAGATCTCCGATGCGATTCTGGACGCGCTAATGGAGCAGGATCCAATGAGCCGTGTCGCCTGCGAGACGAGTACGACGACGGGGCTTGTGCTCGTAATGGGAGAGATAACGACCAATGCATATGTAGACATCCAGAAGATCGTGAGGGATACGGTCAGGGAAGTCGGATACACAAGGGGGAAATATGGGTTCGACTGTGAGACGTGCGGTGTCATAACGGCCATTGATGAGCAGTCGCCGGATATCGCACTCGGGGTTGACAAGGCACTGGAGGCGAAAGAGAATAAGATGTCTGATGCAGAGCTGGAGGCGATTGGCGCAGGAGACCAGGGTATGATGTTCGGGTATGCGACGGATGAGACGCCGGAGCTGATGCCTTACCCGATAGCGCTTGCACACAAGCTGTCCAGGAAGCTCACGGCAGTAAGGAAGGACGGGACGCTCTCATACCTGAGACCTGACGGCAAGACGCAGGTGACGGTAGAGTATGATGAAAAAGGGACTCCGATCAGGCTGGAGGCGGTCGTGCTGTCTACACAGCATGACCCGGATGTAACACAGGAGCAGATACACGAAGATATTAAAAAATATGTGTTTGATGAAGTCATACCGTCAGAAATGATAGATGAAGACACAAAGCTTTTCATCAATCCGACAGGAAGATTTGTAATCGGCGGCCCTCACGGGGACAGCGGACTTACAGGAAGAAAGATAATCGTGGACACATACGGCGGAATGGCACGCCACGGCGGCGGGGCGTTCTCGGGCAAAGACTGTACGAAGGTGGACCGTTCAGCGGCCTATGCGGCACGCTATGCGGCTAAAAATATCGTGGCTGCGGGACTCGCACGCAGATGCGAGATACAGCTGTCATACGCAATCGGCGTGGCACATCCGACGTCTGTCAGAGTTGAGACGTTCGGCACAGGCAGGCTGCCTGACGACAGGCTCGTGGAGATAGTCCGTGAGCATTTTGACCTACGTCCGGCTGGCATCATCAGGATGCTGGACCTCAGACGTCCGATTTATAAGAAGACAGCGGCTTACGGGCATTTTGGAAGGACCGATATCGAGCTGCCGTGGGAAAAGACTGACAAAACGGAGATATTGTCCGCATATTTATAAAAATTTTATAAAAGTTTATGGGTGCTTTCGTGTGGAGCACCCTCTTTCATGCTATACTTAAGCTCGGAGGATATGACTATGAAGCTAAAAACGAGGCTTATAATAGCATTTTTGACAGTGATACTGATTCCGGTTCTGCTCACGTTCCTCATGGTCTGCGGGTTGAGCCGGTATCAGATTAATTCTATAGAAAAGACATATGAGATAACCGGAACGACAGTAAAAAGCTTTGCCAATTCCATGCAGGTGCTGTCCCGCCTGACAGAGAAGCCGTACCATGAGCTGGAAGAGATGGTGCAGGAAGATCCGGGGCAGCTTGAGGATGCCACATGTCTGGAGAAGTTTAATAAAAAGCTTGAGAAGAAAAAGGCATACCTGCTCGTGCGCAAGGGAACCACGATTATATATATGGGGACGGACATCGACAATGTGAACCATGTGATTCCGCAGCTGCCCGAATATGGGGAATCAGGCAACACATCCGAGAACGGGGTGTATCTGGGCGGAGAGGCGCAGGCACTCGTCAAACAGGTAGATTACTTATATGAGGACGGTGAACAGGGGAGTGCTTTTATAGTTACGGATGTCAGCAATATGATTCCGGAAGTGCAGGAGTTTATCGTAGATCTGGTGATGGGAATAATTATCGTGCTCGTGCTGACTGCGCTGCTTCTCATATTCTGGATATACCGCGCGGTGATGCAGCCTCTTGGCAAGATGCAGAATGCGGCCCAGAACATCAAAGAGGGCAACCTGGACTTTGAACTGAGGCCGGAGTCTGACGATGAGCTTGGACTGCTGTGCCGGAATCTGGAGGAGATGAGAAAGCGCCTGAAAGACAATGCAGAGGAGAAGGTAGAATTCGATAAAGAGAGCAAGGAGCTTATCAGCAACATTTCCCACGACCTGAAGACGCCCGTTACGGCAATCAAGGGATATGCGGAAGGCATCATGGACGGTGTGGCCGATACGCCTGAGAAGATGGATAAATATATCAGGACGATATATAATAAAGCCAATGAGATGGATCTGCTTATCAACGAGCTGACGTTGTACTCCAAGATAGACACGAACAGGATACCGTACAATTTCAACACATTGTCCGTGAACGAATATTTCAACGACTGTGCGGAGGATCTGTCGCTGGAGATGGAGTCTAAAAATGTGGAATTTGGCTACTTCAATTATGTGGCGCCAGGCGTACAGGTCATCGCGGATGCAGAGCAGATCAAGCGTGTGATACACAATATTGTCAACAATTCCCTGAAGTATATGGACAAATCAAAGGGAAAGATTAATCTCAGAGTCAAAGATGTAGGCGACTTTATCCAGGCGGAGATCGAGGACAATGGAAAGGGTATCGCGGCCAAGGACCTGCCAAATATATTTGACCGGTTCTACCGGACCGACGCTTCGAGGAATTCCTCGAAGGGAGGAAGCGGCATAGGGCTGTCGATCGTCAAGAAAATCATTGAGGAGCACGGGGGGAAGATATGGGCCACTAGTCGGGAAGATACCGGAACGACCATGTACTTTGTGCTCAGAAAATATCAGGAGGTACCGATTCATGAATAAGATATTGATAGTGGAAGATGAGGAGTCAATTGCAGATCTGGAAAAGGATTATCTGGAGCTGAGCGGATTCCATGTACAGGTGGCCAATGACGGTGAGCTTGGCCTTAAGAAGGCGCTGGAAGAGGACTATGACCTGTTTATCCTGGATCTGATGCTTCCGGGCATAGACGGGTTTGATATATGCCGGCAGGTGAGGAATGTCAAGAATACCCCGATTATTATGGTATCCGCCAAGAAGGACGACATTGATAAGATCAGGGGGCTTGGACTCGGGGCCGACGACTATATGACCAAACCATTCAGCCCGAGCGAGCTTGTGGCAAGGGTGAAGGCACATCTGGCGCGGTATGACCGCCTGACGGGGAGTGCGGCAGAGGTGAACAACATCATCGAGATCCGTGGACTCAAGATAGATACGACGGCAAGGCGTGTATGGGTGAACGGGGAAGAGAGGACATTCACGACGAAGGAATTCGACCTGCTTACTTTTCTGGCAAGCCATCCAAACCACGTATATACGAAAGAAGAGCTCTTCCGGGAAATATGGGATATGGAGTCCATAGGAGATATCGCGACCGTCACCGTGCATATCAAGAAAATACGAGAAAAGGTGGAGATGGATACCTCAAACCCGCAGTATATTGAGACAATCTGGGGTGTGGGCTATCGCTTCAAAGTATAACGGGACATATTTATAGCCATCCCATGTTACGGATGGTAATTATCTGACAGCAAAGAGAGGAACGGTCATGCACGAGCACAAGAAGAATATCAGGTGGAACACGATGCAGCTGTTGACACTCGGTTTTCTGGGAGTGATTCTGCTTGGAGGGATCCTTCTGTGGCTTCCGATATGCAACGAAAAGCCCCTTGCATTTGCGGATGCTTTGTTTACTTCCACGACGGCAGTCTGCGTTACAGGTCTTGTGACGATAACGCCCGCCGTGCAGTTTACGCTTGTGGGGAAGGTAATCCTGCTGCTTCTGATTCAGATCGGAGGACTGGGAGTCATTGCCTGTGCCACGGCCTTTTTCCTGATATTAAAAAAGAAGATTACCGTGCGGGAACGGGTTGTAATCCAGGAATCTTACAATATGGACCGGCTCGGCGGGATGGTAGGGATGGTCAGGCGGGCCATCATCGGAACGCTCGTTGTGGAAGCCGCTGGGGCGGTGCTGTATGCGGTACAGTTCATCCCAGAATTTGGAGTGGCAAAAGGGATCTGGTATTCTGTATTCCATGCCGTGTCTGCGTTCTGCAATGCAGGTATCGATATACTAGGCGACACCAGCCTGATGGAATATGTGACGAATCCAGTCATCAACATAACGACCATGCTGCTAATCATATTGAGCGGCATCGGATTCACGGTATGGACAGATGTCATCACCAACAGCAAAAAGATATTTAAAAAAGAAGTGCCACGGAAATGGTGGTTTACCCGGCTGGCGCTCCATTCCAAGATAGCTATCGTTACGACCGCCGTCCTGCTCGTGTCAGGCACCGTCGCGGTACTGGGCATGGAATATAACAACCCGGAGACGATTGGTAACATGAGCATAGGAGAGAAGGTCATGGCCTCCATGTTCCAGTCGGTCACTACGAGGACAGCCGGGTTTGCCACGATATCACAGGGAGGGCTCTATACGGAGTCCAAGCTGATCTGCTGCATCCTTATGTTTATCGGAGGGTCTCCAGGCGGTACGGCGGGAGGCGTGAAGACGACGACAGTGGCGATGCTCGTGATAGCCTGCATCACCTTTGTAAGGGGTGGCCGGGATACGGAATGCTTCGGCCGGAGGATTGACAACGCGAATATACGCACCGGCTTTTTCGTCGTGCTGGTGGCGTTCGCGGCGTTCCTGGCCGGCGTGACCGCAATCACGGTGATAGAGCCGGAAGATGTCCCGTTCATCGGAATCTTGTACGAGGCGTCCTCCGCAATCGGAACGGTAGGGCTGACTGCAGATCTGACGCCACATCTGAGCAGGGCGAGCCAGGCGGTCATCATGGCCATGATGTATCTTGGACGGCTCGGGCCGATTACGCTGGCACTCCTGTTCGGCGGAAAGGTACATCCGAGAGATAAGATACGCAGGCTGCCCAAGCGGCGGATCATGGTAGGTTAGGAGGTAGAGATGAAGAAACAATATGCAGTATTTGGACTGGGTAGCTTCGGTTCCAGCGTGGCAGTCACGCTGCAGAACCTTGGCTGCGAGGTCGTTGTGGTAGATAACAGGATGGAGCGCATCCAGGAGATTGCAGACGATGTGTCTTACGCGATACAGGCGGATATGCAGGACCAGGAGGTCATACGCTCCCTTGGGGCGCGGAATCTGGACGGGGTAATCATAGCAGTCTCGGAGGACATGGAGGCCAGCGTGATGGCTACCATCATATCCAAAGAGCTTGGCGTACCGTATGTGCTTGCCAAGGCAAGAAATGAAATGCATGCGAAGATACTGCGTAAGCTCGGAGCCGATGCAGTCGTATTCCCGGAACGTGAGACGGGAGAGCGGATTGCGAAAAATCTTGTATCCACGAATTTTGCAGACTGGATCGCGCTGTCTCCGGAGTACAGTATCACCGAGGTGGCCGTACCGGAGAGCTGGAGCGGAAAGAGCCTTCAGGAGCTGGATGTGAGACGCTCCCATGATGTGAGCGTAGTAGGCGTAGTGACAGGTGATAGGGTAGAGGTGAATCCGGATCCTAACAGGCCGCTTGGCCGGGATATGGTATTGATTCTGGTCGGAGCCAACGAGGCACTGGAGAACTTTCAGAAAGGATAAGGGCGGGATGCGATGATAACAAGTACAGGAAACCAGAAGGTAAAACGGCTTGTTAATCTTAAAAAAAAGAGAAAGGCCAGAGATGAAGAAGGCGTTTTCCTCGTAGAAGGTATCCGAATGTTCCGGGAAGTTCCGGCCGGCCGGCTTGCCGAAGTATATGTGTCGGAGTCATTCTACAGTAAGGAAAGCAGTACAGTCAGGCATGTGCTGGAAGGGAGCCGTATCCAGCCGGAGATATTGGCGGATCAGGTCTATGCCTATGCTTCTGACACGAAGACACCCCAGGGCGTCCTCTGTGTCGTGCGTCAGGAAACGTATACGCTTGCACAGGCCGCAGGCGGAGAACGGGCGCATATTCTTGTCCTTGACAATCTGCAGGACCCCGGCAATATGGGAACCGTCATCCGGACGGCCGAAGGTGCCGGGGTGACAGGAATCATCATGAGCAGCGATTGCGTGGATGTATATAACCCGAAGACGATTCGTTCTACGATGGGGTCTGTCTATCGGATGCCGCTATACCGGACAGAGGACATCGCCGGTGCGGTGCGGTGGATGAAAGAGAGGGGAATCCATACATATGCGGCTCATCTTGACGGGATGCTTTCTTATGATGAAGCCGATTATACGAATCCGTGTGCTTTTTTAATTGGAAATGAAGGCAATGGACTCAGAGAGGAGATTGCCGCGATGGCGGATTCTTATATCCGCATTCCCATGGAAGGCCAGGTGGAATCGCTGAATGCTGCCATAGCTTCCGCGGTGCTACTGTTTGAGGCGGCAAGGCAGAGACGGCAACAGTAATTGCTTTATAGACAGAAGTATAGTAAGATAGACTTGAGGAATACTATTACAAGAAAAGAGAGGACAGCATATGCAGACAATGTATTGGTTGGTATTATTTGTTATTCTGTTGATTGTCGAGATCCTTACCATGGGTCTGACGACCATATGGTTCGCAGGCGGCGCGCTTGTAGCATTTGTGGCCGGCGTGCTTGGATTTGGCACGATAGTGCAGATGATCGTATTTGTGGTAGTGTCCGTGATTCTTCTGATTGTTACGAGGCCCATCGCGGTCAAATATTTTAACAAGGAGCGTCAGAAGACCAATGCGGAGAGCCTGATCGGGCAGCAGGCACTGGTTCTGGAGGATATCGATACACTCCAGTCGAAGGGAAGAGTCGAGATAAACGGACAGGAGTGGTCGGCTAAGACAGATGAGCCTGACGGCCGCATTGAAAAGAATACAGTAGTTGTGATTGATGGGATACAAGGAGTGAAGCTCATAGTAAGAGCAAGAGAGGAGAAGGCATAATGGGAGCGTTAGTTGGTAAAATCATAGGAATCATAGTCATAGTCGTTGTCGTACTGGTTCTGATATCCTGTATCAGGATCGTAAGACAGGCGCAGGCGCTTGTCATCGAGAGGCTAGGCGCATATCAGGCGACATGGGGGACCGGACTCCATGTGAAGCTGCCGATCGTAGACCGGGTGGCAAGAAAAGTAGACATGAAGGAGCAGGTGGTGGACTTTGCGCCGCAGCCGGTTATTACAAAGGATAATGTCACGATGCGGATCGATACGGTCGTATTCTATCAGATTACGGACCCGAAGCTCTTCTGCTACGGAGTGGCAAACCCGATTATGGCGATTGAGAATCTGACCGCCACCACGCTGAGAAATATTATCGGCGATTTGGAACTGGACCAGACACTTACATCCAGAGAGACAATCAACACGAAGATGCGTTCCTCTCTTGATGTGGCGACAGATCCATGGGGCATCAAAGTCAACCGTGTGGAGCTTAAGAATATCATTCCGCCGGCTGCTATCCAGGATGCAATGGAGAAGCAGATGAAGGCAGAGCGTGAACGCCGTGAGGCAATCCTGCGTGCCGAAGGTGAGAAGAAGTCTACCATTCTTGTGGCAGAGGGCCATAAGGAATCAGCGATTCTGGATGCAGAGGCAGAGAAGCAGGCGGCAATCCTGCGTGCGGAGGCGAAGAAAGAGGCGATGATCCGCGAGGCGGAAGGTGAAGCAGAAGCTATCATGAAAGTCCAGCAGGCAAATGCAAATGGTATCGAATTCCTGAAGGAAGCCGGTGCCGATGAAGCAGTGCTGACGCTCAAGAGCCTCGAGGCTTTTGAAAGGGCGGCAGACGGCAAGGCGACAAAGATTATCATACCTTCTGAGATTCAGAGTATCGCAGGGCTTGTCAAGTCACTTGCAGAGGTTGGACAGAAAGACGGGACAGAGGCGTAGCATGAAAGGGTGTGATGGAGTTGAAACCCATCATAGATTTAACAGTAGAATATGGCCTTGTATTTGACGGAGGCGGAGCGAGGGGAGCTTACCAGATAGGTGCCTGGAAGGCTCTCAGGGAAGCAGGCGTGAAGTTGAATGCAGTGGCAGGAACATCCGTGGGCGCATTAAATGGCGCCCTCGTTTGCATGGGTGATGAGGAAAAGGCGGAGGACATCTGGAGCAAGATGACTTTTTCCAATGTGATGGACGTGGATGACGAATGGATGGAACGTTTCTTCCGGAAGGAGACGACAATCCGGGAATTCCTGAATGAGGGATGGAGCCGCTTAAAAGACGGCGGGATTGACATCACTCCGCTGAAAAAGCTGATTCATGAAGTTATAGATGAAGAAAAAATACGAAAGAGCAGCATTGAATTCTGCCTGCTCACATTTTCTGTGTCTGATTTTAAGGAGCTGGATCTGAGCGTGGAAGATATCCCGGAGGGGATGCTGGAGGAATTTCTGCTGGCGAGCGCGTATCTGATAGGCTTTAAAAATGAGCGCCTGCACGGCAAGAAGTATATCGATGGGGGCGTGATCAATAATGTCCCGTTAAGTTCTCTTGTCAAGAGAGGGTATGAGAATATAATAGAAGTACGAATCTACGGTCCGGGCAGGGAGCCCCGGGTAAAGATGCCGGACACAGGGGTGAAGTACGAGATCGGTCCCCGCGTGAAGCTGGGAAGCATTATAGAATTTTCGGGTAAAAGAAGCAGACAGAATATGAAGATTGGATACTATGATGCCAAGAGGATGCTGTACGGGCTGGAAGGATTTATCTATTACGTAGATCAGACTTACGATGATTTGTACTATGAAGAGCTGATGAGCGGGATAAAGGAGATCGAAAAGGCAGAGATTGCATTTGCCCTTAAGCTGTCCCTCGGACACTCGGACAAGGAGCTGTTCATGGGGATGCTGGAGGCGGCGGCAAAATTGCTGCATGTTCCGAAATATCAGATATACACAGTGGACCAATTATATGATATTGTATATAGTAAATATGAAATCTTAAGTGACAAGCTCCGCCTGCCACGCTTTGTTCATATACTAACAGGATTAAGAGAGGAACGTAAGATGAATTTAAAAGGAAGAAGTTTTTTGACATTGAAGGATTTTACACCGGAGGAAATCATGTACCTGCTTGATCTGGCAGCAGACCTGAAGGAAAAGAAAAAGGAAGGAATCACGGGAAACAGCCTGCGGGGCAAGAACATAGCGCTTATATTCGAGAAGCCTTCAACCAGGACGCGCTGTGCGTTCACGGTAGGGGCGGCAGATGAAGGCGGCAATCCGACGTATCTATCAGGTAATGAGATCCAGCTTGGACATAAGGAGAGCATCGAAGACACGGCACGTGTGCTCGGACGTATGTTTGACGGAATCGAATTCCGCGGCTTCCGGCAGGACCATGTAGAGGCGCTTGCGAAGTACAGCGGCGTACCGGTCTGGAACGGGCTGACGGATGAATATCATCCGACCCAGATTCTGGCGGACCTGCTTACCATGAGAGAACATTTCGGTTATCTGAAGGGGCTTAGATTTGCCTATCTTGGAGACGGACGCAATAATATGGCCAACAGCCTTATGATCGGCTGCGCCAAAGTAGGCGTGGACTTTATCAATGTGGCGCCGAAAGCCTTATGGCCGACAGATGAGCTGACAGACCTCTGCAGGAAGTATGCGTCGGAGTCGGGGGCTTCCATCACGATTACAGATGACGTGGATGACGTGGAAGGCGCCGATGTCTTATATACGGATGTATGGGCATCTATGGGCGAGGAGGACAAGGCTGCAGAGAGGATCGAGATGCTCCGTCCATATCAGATCAACAAGGAGATGATGGCGAGGACGAAGAAGGACAGTACGATATTCATGCACTGCCTGCCTGCAGTCAAAGGCAAGGAAGTGACGGAGGATGTATTTGAAGGCGAGGCGTCTGTCGTATTTGACGAGGCAGAGAATCGTCTGCATACGATCAAGGCGGTCATGGTGGCTACACTTGGGAATATCTAGGAGACAGGAATGAAGACAGAGATTCTGAAAGTGCTCCGCGAAAGCGGAGGGTATGTGTCCGGACAGCAGCTCTGTGACAGCTTTGGCGTGTCGCGGACGGCAGTCTGGAAGGTGATAGAGCAATTGAAGAAAGAAGGCTATGAGATAGAGGCGGTGCGCAACAAAGGGTACCGCCTCATAGAAAGTCCAGACTTGATGGGACAGGCAGAGCTGGAAAGCCTGATTGACACACGATGGGCAGGAAAGACGGTCGTATATGCCAAGGAGACGGACTCCACGAACATTCAGGCCAAGGTACTCGGGGAAAAAGGAGCCGTTCATGGTACGCTCGTCGTCGCAGACCGGCAGACGGCCGGAAAAGGCAGGCGGGGGAGAAGATGGACGTCACCGCCGGGGACAAGCATCTATATGACTATCCTGCTTAAGCCACAGTTCCTGCCTTCAAAAGCCCCCATGCTGACGCTTGTCATGGCGCTGAGCGTTGCAGAGGGGATTATGGGCGAGACGGGGCTTCCTGCACAGATAAAATGGCCGAACGATATCGTGGTAAACGGGAAGAAGGTATGCGGCATCCTGACGGAGATGAGTGCGGAGGTCGATTATATCAACTATGTGGTGACCGGTGCCGGAGTCAATGTGAATACAGACAGCTTTCCGGAGGAGATTGCCAGGACGGCGACCTCTCTTTATATAGAAGGAGGGGTTAAGCTGCGCCGCGCGCAGCTGGCTGCCAGAATCGTGGAACGGTATGAGAAGAACTATGAGATATTTCTTGAGACGGAAGACCTGTCTAGGCTGAAGGACACCTACAACCGGCTGCTTGTCAACTGCCGGAAAGAGGTGCGGATCCTCGAGCCGGGCAATGAATATGAGGCAATCGCTTCCGGAATCAACGATACTGGTGAACTGATTGTCACGACGGAGGACGGCAAGGAGAAGGCGATATTCGCAGGTGAAGTATCGGTAAGAGGAGTATATGGATATGTATGAGAATAAAGTGGTGCTCTGCGGAGCGAATTCTTACGAGGAAAAATATTATCTGAACCCTGATTTTGAACAGCTGCCAGGTTCTATCAAAGATGAGCTGAAGATCATGTGCGTGCTGTATGTAAATGATGTGGGCGGGATTCTTACACTTGTCTATGAAGAGGACGGCGGACTCTGCTTTGAAGTGACGAGCGAAGAAGGCGACCCTATGTTTGATGAGATAGGAAGCCAGCTGAAGATTAAGGAGCTGCAGAAGGAAAAACAGGAACTGCTCGCTGCTCTGCAGCTCTACTACCGTGTATTTTTCCTTGGAGAAGAAGTATAGGAGGCTGATATGTTACTTGTTATAGATGTAGGAAACACGAATATTACGCTTGGGGTATTTAAGGAGGATGAGCTGCTTGGAACGTTCCGCATGACGACGAAGCTGCCGCGCACCTCTGATGAGTATGGCATCACCCTGAAAGAGCTGGTAGAACGCCAGGGGATTTTGAGCGCAGATATCAGTGCGGTCATTATCGCTTCTGTCGTACCTGACATTATGCATTCGCTTGGCAGCTCTATTATCAAATACTTTGGCATAAAACCTGTCGTAGTATCGGCAGGGATCAAGACAGGGATAAGGATTGTGACCGAGAATCCAAGACAGGTAGGCCCCGACAGAATCGTAGACGCGGTGGCTGCTTATACGCTGCACGGCGGCCCTGTTATCGTCCTTGACTTTGGGACGGCCACTACATATGACGTAGTGGGAGTAGACGGGACATTCGAGGCCGGCATAACCGCCCCCGGCATCCGTACGTCGGCGCAGGCGCTCTGGGGTGAGGCTGCGATGCTTCCGGCAATCGAGATAAAAAAGCCGGACTCCATCCTGGCAAAGGAGACCATCTCCAGTATGCAGGCCGGACTCGTATATGGACAGATCGGGCAGACGGAGTATATCGTCAATAAGATCAAGGAAGAAGCCGGCTATGCAGATGCAAAGGTCGTGGCAACAGGAGGCCTTGGGAAGCTGATTGCGGCGGAGACGGACGTGATTGATATCTATGACTCGCAGCTGACGTTAAAAGGACTGAGGATTATATATGAAAAAAATAGGAAACGTTGAGCTTGAAAATCCATACATTCTGGCGCCTATGGCAGGGGTTACCGACCTGCCATTTCGTCTGCTGTGCAAGGAGCAGGGGGCAGGACTGCTCTGTATGGAGATGGTCAGTGCGAAGGCGCTGCAGTACAAGAACAAAAATACAAAGCTGCTCCTTGCCATCCACCCGGAAGAATATCCGGTGTCGCTGCAGCTGTTCGGCTCAGACCCTTACATTATGAGCGAGATTGCGAAACAGATTGAAGAGCTTCCATTTCAGATACTGGATATCAACATGGGATGCCCGGTACCGAAAGTGGTGAAGAACGGAGAGGGTTCTGCACTGATGAGAGAACCGGGACTCGTGTATGACATCGTGAATGAGACGGTAAAGGCTATCAGGAAACCGGTTACTGTCAAGATCAGAAAAGGGTTTGACGAGGAGCATGTTAACGCGGTGGAGATTGCAAGGGTCATTGAAGAGGCAGGCGCCGCTGCGGTGGCTGTACACGGCAGGACGAGAGAACAATACTATTCGGGAAAGGCGGACTGGGATATCATCCGGAGGGTAAAGGAAGCCGTTACCATCCCTGTCATCGGGAATGGTGACGTGGTATCGGCCGAGTCGGCGGCAGCCATGCAGGAACGTACCGGATGCGATATGGTGATGATAGGAAGGGCGGCGCAGGGGAACCCGTGGATTTTCAGGGAGTTAAGAGAGCATGACATACATGGGGGATATCCTCCGCGCCCTGCCCCGGAAGAAGTAAAGCAGACGATGCTAGCGCATGCCCGGATGCAGATTGAATATAAGGGAGAATATCTTGGTATCCGGGAGATGAGAAAGCATGTGGCATGGTATACGAAGGGGATGAAGGGGTCTTCAAAACTGAGGGCACAGATCAACAGCGTAGAGTCATATGAAGAGCTGGAACATCTGCTTGCAGACCGGATTGCTGGATAAAATTGAGATAATAAAAGAGCCTTGTCCTACATATACTTAACCAATATGTGAGGCGGGGCTTTTCTGTAAAAGGTAAGATGATTTCTCATATCGAAAAATGATTGACATTAGGCGGCTGATTATGTATAATAATGAAATTGTGAAAGTATCTTTTCAATACAGACAGCAAAGCGAGAACGATACAGGAAGACCTGTGAAAGAATAGAGACAGAAATCTGTGTATATTAAGGAGAAGAGGGACATGGAAGCAAAGAAAAAATTACTTACTTATGCAGGCCTGAAGGCACTGGAGGATGAACTTGAGAACTTGAAGGTTGTAAAGCGGAAGGAAGTAGCAGGCAAAATCAAAGAGGCAAGGGAGCAGGGCGATCTGTCTGAGAATGCAGAGTACGATGCGGCTAAGGATGAGCAGCGCGATATCGAGGCCCGTATCGAAGAGCTGGAAGGCATATTGAAGAATGCGGAAGTCGTTGTGGAAGATGAAGTGGATTTCGATAAGATTAATGTCGGCTGTGCTGTGAAAGTATTCGATAAGACATTTGATGAAGAGATGGAATTTAAAATAGTAGGTTCTACCGAGGCCAACAGTCTGGAAGGCAAGATATCCAATGAATCGCCGGTAGGCCAGGCTCTGATGGGCAAGAAGGTAGGAGAGACCGTGAAGGTAGAGACGCAGGCAGGCGAGATGGCATACAAGATTCTTGAAATCAGCCGTTCCATGTAGCACATAGGAGACCTGTTCAATCGAAAGGAGAGGGTAACGTGTCCAAACAGCAGGGAAATGTACAGGAGCCGGATATCAACCAGTTAAGGAAGGTCCGCCGGGAAAAATTAAAAGAGCTTCAAGATAATGGGAAGGATCCTTATCAGGTCATGCGCTATGAGGCGACTGCCCATGCCGCACATATAAAGGAACACTATGATGAGATGGAAGGAAAGCACGTATCTGTGGCAGGACGTGTCATGCAGAAGCGTGTCATGGGCAAGGCTTCTTTCTGCAATGTGCTTGACCAGAGCGGAGGCATCCAGTCATATGTGGCAAGGGACAGCATGGGAGAAGAGGCGTACAGGGAATTCAAGAAGCTCGACATCGGGGACATCGTTGGCGTAGAAGGCGAAGTGTTTAAGACGAAGACCGGGGAGATCTCCATACATGCATCAGCAGTGAAGCTTCTGTCCAAGAGCCTCCAGATTCTCCCTGAGAAGTTCCACGGACTTACGAATACGGATATTCGTTACCGTCAGAGATATGTGGACCTGATTATGAATCCGGAAGTAAGGGATACCTTTATCAAGCGCTCCCATATTATAAGTGCCATCAGGAGATACCTGGACGGACAGGGATTTCTGGAAGTAGAGACGCCGATGCTCGTAAGCAATGCCGGAGGGGCCGCGGCAAGGCCGTTTGAGACGCATTTTAACGCGCTTGGCGAGGACTTCAAGCTGAGGATTTCCCTGGAACTTTACTTAAAGCGCCTTATCGTGGGCGGTCTCGAGAAAGTATATGAGATAGGTCGTGTATTCCGCAACGAAGGGCTTGATACGAGACACAACCCTGAGTTTACACTCATGGAATTATATCAGGCATATACCGATTACAACGGAATGATGGATCTCACAGAGAACCTTTACCGCCATGTGGCACAGGAGGTGCTCGGTACGACGACAATCGTGTACAATGGTGTAGAGATGGATCTCGGCAAGCCGTTCGAGAGAATCACGATGATTGACGCAGTGAAAAAGTATGCCGGAGTGGACTGGAACGACATACAGACATTGGAGGAGGCCAGAGCATTAGCCGACAAGCATCATGTTGAATATGAGGACAGGCATAAGAAGGGAGATATCCTGAGCCTGTTCTTCGAGGAATTTGCAGAAGAGCATCTCATCCAGCCGACATTCGTTATGGATCACCCGATTGAGATATCACCGCTCACGAAGAAGAAGCCGGAGAATCCGGAGTACGTGGAACGGTTTGAATTCTTTATGAACGGATGGGAGATGGCGAATGCTTATTCCGAGCTCAACGACCCGCTTGACCAGAGAGAGCGTTTCAAGGCACAGGAAGAGCTGCTGGCACAGGGCGATGAAGAAGCCAATACGACAGATGAGGACTTCCTTAATGCACTGGAAATCGGTATGCCGCCTACCGGAGGCATCGGATTTGGAATTGACCGGATGTGCATGCTGATGACTGACGCGGCTGCAATCCGGGATGTGCTGCTGTTCCCGACGATGAAGAGCCTTGATACGGATAAGAAAGCTTCTAAAGCTTCAACAGCAGATCGGACAGAGGCTGAAAAACCGGCTGAGAAGATTGATTTTTCTAAGGTAAAGGTAGAGCCGTTATTTGAGGAAATGGTTGATTTTGATACATTCAGCAAATCCGATTTCAGAGCTGTAAAGGTAAAAGCTTGTGAAGCTGTTAAGAAATCCAAAAAACTCCTTCAGTTCACCCTGAATGACGGAACAGATACAGATCGTACCATTTTAAGCGGTATTCACGATTATTATGAACCAGAAGAATTGGTTGGAAAAACACTGATTGCTATCACAAACCTGCCACCAAGGGCTATGATGGGAATCGATTCCTGCGGTATGCTGATATCAGCAATCCACGAGGAAGAAGGAGAAGAAAAACTTCATCTTCTTATGGTTGATGATCATATCCCGGCTGGTGCAAAGCTGTATTAAAAAATAAGTTAACTTTAAAGGGCCTTTTTTGAAGCAATTTCAGAAAGGGCTTTTTTATTTTGTCTTTAAATTTATAAAGTCGTGAATATTATGATGGAATTTCCGGGAATCCATGATAAAATATATATAATAAAAAACAAGATGTTTTGTAACATGTCGCTAAAGACTATGAGGTATGAGGGAGGAAAGTTTATGGCATTAAAATTATGTCCAAAATGTGGGAAAGAGATTGATGATAAAAGCAAGGAGTGTATCTATTGTGGGTTTTCTGTTTCAGAGACAAGTGGAGAGGCAGATAAAGAATTTGAAGAAAAGCCAGTCCTTGATGGAGACGGGGATGAGAATAAGAATCCAGATGAAGATATACATAATTGTACGGACAATAAAAAATCAAACAATAAAAATAAAATAATTATTGGAATAGCAGCAGCTTCTGTTATAGTAATAGCTTTTGTTGTTTTCTTTGCTACTTCAAATCTTAGAGCGTATTCAAAAGCGGAAAATTTATTAGCTGACAAAGAGTATGAAAAGGCTATACATGCATTTGAAAAGTTAGATGGATATAAGAATTCTGATGAAATGATAGAAAAGTGTCATCTGGATTGGGGTAAAGATTTGATAGAAGAAGGGCAGTACACAGAGGCTTTGGAAAAATTACAAGCCGCCGGTTCTGGAAAGGACGTAGAAGCAGCAACGCAAGAGTGCATATATAAGCAGTCGGTTTTATATATGGAATATGATCAATATGAAGAAGCAATTAAAAATTTAGAAATGATAGAAGATTATGAAGATAGTAAAGAACTTTTAGGTGAATGTAAATATATTATAGGAAAAGGGCTGTATGAAAAAAAAGATTATGAGAATGCATTAAAATATTTAGATAAATTAAAATATAAAGATAGTGAAGCAATGGTTGAAAATATAAAGAACAACCCATATTCCATAAACAAGTTTATTGAAAGATACAATGCCATGGCAGATATATTGAATGAAACTAAAGGAGCGGGAGTTAAAAAGCTGGATGTGAATAATGTCTCTGATAACAAAATAGAAACAGGGACTGAGGCGGTATTGAAGTTTAACAGTTCATCGGATGAAGATATTGATTGTAAGTATGAAATAACATCATTTATGTGGAGCAAAAAAGGCTGGATATTTGTAGACGAAAACTTGCTTACTGCAGAGTGGTATTGCAGTGTTGCGGGATTCGTACCAGACAGTAATTATGATTCGGTAGGTGATATCTTAACCAGTGTGACAAATGGTTCGGAAAACAGTCTATATGCTTCCGCCAAATTCGGGGATTCAAATTATACTATATCCAAATCGAAAAAAGTGATAACTTTAGCTGGTCAACGTATGGAATAGGAAAAGTGTGGGATACCAGCTTGATGCAGCATAGGGGCAGAGTCGTGGAATCCGGCTCTGCCCCTTTCTCAGTTCTTTACATCAGTCGTTTCCGACAATCTGCAGCTCTTTCGGGTATTTCGTCAATACTTCACATCCGTCTTCTGTCACGATTACAAGATCTTCAATCCTGACACCGACGTCGTCTTTCAGATAGATGCCTGGCTCGATGGAAAAACACATGCCAGGCTGTGCAATCAGGTCGCAGGATGCGCTTGCCTCCGGCGGCTCATGGACAGTCATGCCGACGCCATGTCCGGTGCGGGTGAGGAACTTGTCTCCGTAACCGGCATCGGTGATAACCTTGCGGGCAACGGCGTCAATATCGCACATTTTAACTCCGGGTTTTACAAAATCAATAGCCGCCTGCTGCGCCTCTTTTACGATTTCGTATACTTTCCTATGCTCATCACTGACACTCTTGTAGAATACGGTGCGTGTCATGTCACACCAGTAATTGTCGACAGGCGCCCAGAGGTCGAACAGCACTGCATCGCCCTCTTTCAGCTTTTCTCCCGCCACAGCCCCGTGGTGTGGTTCGGCCGCGTTCTTGCCGTAGCACACATACTGGAGCTGTATATCTCTGGCGGCGCCATGCGCTTCAAAGAATTCTTCAATCATATCGGAGAGCTGCTTCTCATCCAGGCTCGGGTCAATATGGCTGATGGCGAATTCAACAGCCATGTCGTTGATTCTCGAGGCATTGCGTAATAGTTCACGTTCCTCTTCGTCTTTCTGGCTTTTGCACAGATCTACACAATCAGAACCCAGCACCGGAATGATATCGTCTCTTTCCTGCAGGATGGAAATCGTGTGTTTGGACGGCCAGTTCTTATCAAAACCGACCTTACCGGGCTTAAGTTCCGCTGCAATCAGTGCATATGGGTTTTCGCCGTCTGCGTAATAGTGCATTATCATGCCTTCGATTGGATCGAAGCAGAAAAGGTTATTCATAAATGCATGTACTTCTCCGCTGTCTTTAATCAATATAGCGCCGCAGCGTTCCATCGGATTGACAGTCCGCTTCGTCAGGTAAAATATGGACGGGTCGTCTGTGACGAGTATCTGGCTCAGGCCGGATGCCTTCATATTTTCTACAACTCTTGCAAATCTTTTCTTATTCATCATAACTTCTGCTCCTTTTCATAATAAAATATGTACGGTACCGTAACAGATATGGCGGTTTCGACATTAGCCGGCTTCTGCTTCTGCGGCAGCGCCTCCACCTGCCCTCAGCTTTGCGAGCTCCGCACGGCGTTCTTTGGTAAAATGTCTGTATCCCATACATGCAAGAAAGCCGATTCCGATGAGGATGAGGAATCCTGTAAACATGACACGGTACCCGGATATGCCGTCAAAGGTAGACAGGCACCAGCCGTTGAATAACGGCATGATGCTCTCGGCGCCGTAGCCTAACGGGGTGATGATGAATGTTGCGGCACCCATCGTCTCTATCGGATAATTACCTTCTTCCATTATAGCATAATGCAGCGCCTGTGCAGAATACATAAACATACATAAGATTGCGATACTGATGATAAGCATCCACATGAATTTCATAGACTTTGGTGTGACGAGCAGTCCTGCCACGCCAACAGCCATGAGGACAAGGTTTGCCAGCATCATGGAAGATAGCCCTTTACGGTCTGCAATCTGTCCGCCGATCCAGCACCCTGCAAAACGGAACCCATTTGCCGCATAACCCATAATACCTGCCAGTGCCGCGGACATTCCAAAGGCGGCTGTACAATATGGCACGACATAGGTATAGCTGATGATAACGCCGTACGTAGTGAACATAATGATGACCAGCATCCACGTAGTCGGCATCTTGAGTGCCTTTAGCACTTCACGGGCAAAGTTGGTGTCTTTTTCCTTTGCGGTCTTTGTGAAATCCGGCAGTCTGTTTCTCAAAGCGAAATAACAGATGACACCTACGATGATAGCTTCGAGAGCGTAGAAGACAATCAGTCCGGTCATGCCCCGTGTGTCTCCGACAACTCTGCACAGGGCAGTAAATGCAGCCATAATGAGCAATCCTGAGCCGAAATTCAAGATGCCCCGTCCCATGTCAAACAGTGCATATCCTCTGGCCTGCTCCTCGGACCTGCTCAGTGTCCGCAGAACCTTCATAAGCGGATTCCAGAATGTCAGAATCGTCGTGATTCCCCATATCGCATAGATAGCAACATGGACAGGATATGCCGGTTTGGTAAGCAGGATCAGTCCTGCTGCACCGGTCACGACGAGGGAGCCTGGAACTACGATTTTCAGCGGAGCTCTGTCAGCTACCCATCCGCCAAGGCAGTAACCTACGATTGCCAGAGCACCGTATACGCTGCCAAGAGCGCCCATCTGCAGATCGTTGATTCCAAAATATGCCAGATACGCATCATAGTAGTAGTAGCGGAAATAAGGCAGAAGATAGGCAGTCATACCTGCCAGTGCTATCAATAATATAATAGGTCTGTTCTTTTTATATCCAACGTTGTTATCCATATGTTTTCTCCTTCATATCGGTTACAATCCATTAATCCTTCAGTTACCTCGTATACCCGTCCACAACTATGTCAGCAGTGGGATAGACGCAGCCGTTTTTCATAACGAAGTCGCACTCGCTCAATGCGTCGCAGTCGTCTAACAGGTCCCTGTGCCATCCGGCTATGTCTGCCAGCTTGCCTGGCTCGATTGTTCCAATCAGGTGGTCCATTTTCAAGATTCCTGCATTTACGCTTGTTGCAGCCTTTAAAGTTCGGAATGCCCCCATGCCCGAACGCATCCAGCTTCTGTATTCGTACCAGCTTTCGTATGGCTGATGGACGGCGCAGAAATCAGATCCAAAACCGAGCCTGATCTTACTGTCTCTGATAATCTGTCTGCTTTCTTTCAAACGTGGTGCGAATTTTCTTAATTTCATCTGGCTGTCTTCTGTATTCTTGTCAACAAGATTATCATTTCCTTCGATGACATCCTGAAATGGTGAAAATGTTGGAACTAAATATGTATCCTGCTTTTCGAACATTTTGGCGGTCTCTTCGTCCATGAGCGCACCGTGCTCCATACCGTCGATTCCGAATTCAAGCAGCTTTTTCATCATTCTTGGCGGATACACATGTGCTGTGACCGGTTTTCCCAGATCATGTGCCGTCTGGATGATGATCTGTAATTCCTCGTCGTCCAGATAGCTGATTTCAGGACCTCCGTCCGGACTCAGGAAACTGCCTGACAAGAAGATCTTGATAAAATCAGTGCCGTACTTTACCTCCCTGCGAACCTGATTCCGGAAGAAATCCCTGCCGCTCCCGATTGTCTTTATCTGCATATAATCCGAAAGTGGTTCATTGGTGCATGCATACATGCTCATGTCTCCCGGCATGCCCGGTCCTCCAAGCATATGTGCGCCGACATTCATCCTGGCAGCAGGGAACAGTCCTCTGTCAATCACATTCCTGGCGTCTACGATGCCATAGCCTGCCGGCCCCATCCCGTTACATCTGATTGTGGTAAAACCTCTCTCCAGGCAGCGCTCTGCGGTATGCAGGAAGGCGAGTGTACTATATCCTTCTGACTGAAAGAGGATATTGTCGGTTTCCTGCCATCGCATCAGATTGCCATGCACATGGGCATCAATCATCCCTGGCGTAACCGTGAGATGCTTCAGATTGATTACGTTCACATCCTTCGGTCTGGAAAGATTCCTGCCCACTGCTGTAATACGGCTGCCTTCTACCAGGATTTCCATATCTGGTGTCAAGTCTTCATGAATTCCATCGAAAAGTCTGCCACAAATAATCAAGTGTGATTTTTTCATTGCTTCACCTCCGCATTGAATTTGATAATATTATAACATGAATAAAATAATTGTAAATAAATTTTTATAAATATGAAAATATAATCTATATTTTTACAGCATAAATAATATTTTATTTGAATACATATTTTTTTAACAATCTCTATTTCTAGAAGATTGGTGAAAGAGATTCTGCCTGAATGATGTAATAGGATTAGAGCTTGTAATCGGCGGGCATGTATTGTAGTATAGCTTTATAAAATATCGAGATAAAAGGAGGAGAAGAACTTGTTAGAAGCGTTAAAAAAAGAAGTGTATGAGGCGAATATGCTGCTTCCAAAGTACGGGCTGGTTACATTTACATGGGGTAATGTAAGTGGGATAGACAGAGAAAAGGGACTGTTTGTCATTAAACCAAGCGGTGTGGATTACGATAAGCTGAAAGCAGAAGATATGGTAGTTATGAATCTGGATGGGAATAAAGTTGAGGGTGAATATAATCCTTCTTCGGACACGGCGACCCACCTTGAGCTCTACAAGGCATTCCCGGATATGGGAGGAATCGTACATACCCATTCCGAATGGGCGACCAGCTGGGCCCAGGCCGGCAGAGGGATACCCTGCTATGGAACGACTCATGCTGATTACATGTATGGGGAGATTCCTTGTGTGCGCAATCTTACGAGAGAAGAGATAGAAGAGGCCTATGAGAAGAATACAGGCCTGCTGATAGCAGAACACTTCAAAGGAAAAGAATACATGGCGATGCCTGCCGTACTCTGTAAGAACCACGGGCCTTTTACGTGGGGAAGCAATGCGGACGAAGCGGTACACAACGCGGTCGTCCTGGAAGAGGTGGCGAAGATGGCGGCCCGATGTGAGCTGATTAACCCGCAGGTGCGGCCCGCGCCTCAGGATCTGCAGGATAAGCATTACTATAGAAAACACGGCGCAAATGCATACTATGGACAAAAGAAATAACCGGAATCACAGAACCGGCGTATTCCGCAGCCTCCAGCCAGGCCTGCAGAATACGCCGGTTTATTCAAGCTCCTTAATAATATCTGCCAGCGCTTCTTCAACCGAATCTGTCGTACAAGAGGCATGCCGTAAGGCAGCCGGCGGCGCATAAGACATGGCATAGCTTGTGCCTGCAAGCTGAAGCATCTCTTCATCGTTGCACTGATCGCCGAAGGCGATACAGTCCTGTGCGTCAATCTCAAGATAATCCAAAAGTACCTGCAGTGCATTCCCTTTATTGGCTCCAGGGGTAATAAAATCAACCCAGATATTACCGGATGTCACGATTTTGATTTCATCTGAAAAGAGTTCCTTAAAATGTGCTTCCGTATGTGCGGTGCCGTCAAAGTCACAGAGCGCCAGCTTTAAGAAGGGCTCTTCTACGTCTGTCTTTAAATCATCTACAAATTCCATGTCGTTACCGACAACATTCAACATATGTTCCGCGAAGCGGGGATTCCGTGAATCTGTGTAGCAGACGCGCTCCCCGGATACGATACATTCACAGCGCCCGTAATCTCGGACCGCGTCAAGAATGCGAAGTCCCAGGTTCCTGCTGACCGTTCCCTTTGAAAGTGTTTTCCCCTCATAGATGCTTAAGGAGCCATTCTCCGCCACGTAGGCAATATCATCCTTTACCGGTGCGAACAGGCGCCGCAGATTCGTGTACTGGCGGCCGCTGGCAGCAGTAAATAAAATGCCATGACTTTTCAACGTTCTTATCATATCAAATACTTCCGGACTCAGGCGCTGTGCCCCATTCTGAAGAAGTGTGCCATCCAAATCACTGGCAATCAACTTAACCATATCAGCCTCCTAATATAAATATAATCATGGACAGGCTCTGCATGCCCTTTTGACCTTGGTATCATTATATTACATTGGCAGGAAATAGAAAAGAGATGATGCACAAAACGGACAAATGTAAATTAATATGAAAAATGTCATTGCTTTTTTTGTGCAGTAAACGTATAATTGTTCTTGTAAAATCATTTAAAATATATAAATTGCACAAAACAGAGAAAGGAGGGGAGATATGTCATATAGGAATACATACAGGATTGGAGTCTATGAGAAGGCCATGCCCGCTGAGCTGGCATGGGAGGAGCGTCTGGAGGCTGCCAGGGAAGCCGGTTTTGACTATATAGAAATGAGCATTGATGAGACGGATATGAGAATGTCCCGGCTTGACTGGAGCGACGAACAGATATATGAGCTCTTAGAAGCACAGAAAAGAGTGGGAATTCCGATAGAGACAATCTGCTTCAGTGCACAGCGGAAATATCCGTTAGGGAGTAGAAAGTGGGAAAAAGAGGCCAGGGAGCTTCTGCGCAAGGGGATTCTGTTTGCCGGGAAAATGGGCATTCGTATAATACAGGCGCAGGGATATGACTGCTATTATGACGAGACGAGCGATAAGGCTACAAGAGAAAGATTCTACAGAAATCTGGAAGAAGGGACGATGTTTGCAGCATCCCATGGTGTAATGCTGGCTATCGAGACGATGGAAAATGATTTCATGAATACGGTGGAGAAAGCGATGTACAGTGTAAACAGGGTAAATTCACCGTATCTCCAGGTGTACCCCGACATTGGAAATATCTTTAATGCCACGAATGATGTGGCAGCAGATATCAATACCGGAAGAGGGCATATCGCGGCAGCCCATCTGAAAGAGACTGTAATTGGAAAATTCAGAGAAATTCCATATGGGACAGGACAGGTAGACTTCCCCATGGCCATTGCAAAGCTATATGAGCAGGGAGTCAGAAGATTTGTTGCGGAATTCTGGTACTGCGGGGAAGAGAACTGGCGGGAAATCGTGCGGACGAACAGAGCTTTTCTTGAGGAGCAGTTTGAAAGGGCAAGACATCTTCTCGGCCTGCCGGATGATATCAGCGCATAAGAAGTTCGGAAAGGAGTTCTGAGAATGGGAAAGTATGTAATTGGTCTGGATAACGGCGGCACTTCTACGAAAGCAGCTATCTTTGATCTGAAAGGAAAGGAAATCGCTTCCGCCGGAAAGCAGACGAAAGTTATCACTCCGAAATCGGGCTATACAGAACGTGATATGGAGGAACTCTGGCTGGCCAACTGTGACTGTGTAAAGAGGGCCATTGAGAAGGCAGGGACGAATGGCGCTGATATACTTGGAATAGCTGTATGTGGACATGGGAAAGGGCTGTATCCGTGGGGCAAAGACGGCAGGCCTGCATATAACGGCATTATTTCTACTGACAGCCGCGCCTGGAAATATCCGAAGAGATGGCATGACAACGGAGTATATGACGAGCTGCACGGCCAGCTGTGCCAGGAACTTATGGCCTGTCAGCAGGTATCGCTGCTTGCATGGTTCAAGGAGCATCACAGAGATGTATACGACAATATGGAGTATGTATTCTCTGTAAAAGATTATATACGGTTCCGACTTACCGGAGAAGCCTACAGTGAAGCGACAGACATCTCCGGCTCCGGCCTCATGGATGTGAAGCATGCAAGGTTCGACAGGACGATACTGGAAAAGCTCGGCATAGGAGAGGTATACGACAAACTGGCTCCGGTAAGATATTCGTATGACTTATGCGGTACCGTTACAAAAACGGCGGCGGAACTTACCGGGCTCCTGGAAGGGACACCTGTGGCAGGGGGGATGTTTGACATCGACGCCTGTGCCGTCGCGGTGAACGTCATGTCGCCAGACGAGCTGTGTACGATAGCCGGGACCTGGAGCATTAACGAATACATCTCCAAGACGCCCGTACTGGACGGAAGCGTTGCGATGAATTCATTATTTGCCGTACCGGGATACTATCTGGTAGAAGAATGCAGCGCCACTTCTTCCGGCAATCTGGAATGGTTCCTGGAAAACTGTATGGAAGGAGAAGAGATACCGGATGGAAAGACAATATACGATGTGGTAAATGAAAAGGTGAGCAGCATAAAGCCGGAAGAATCGGATGTATACTTCCTGCCTTTCCTGTATGGATCCAATGCCCATCCGCTCGGGAAAGGAGCGTTTGTCGGGCTTACTACTTACCATGACAAGGCACATATGCTGAGAGCTGTCTATGAAGGCGTGGCATATTCCCACCGGACTCATATCGAGCGCCTTCTGTCTTCGAGGAAGCCACCAGAGGCGATTCGCATGGCGGGCGGTGCGGTAAACTCCAAAGTCTGGGTCCAGATGTTCGCGGATGCGCTGGGACTGCCAATCGAGACGGTGGAGGCAAAGGAGTTGGGCGCTCTTGGCTGCGGAATGGCAGCGGCAATCGCGGCAGGAGTATACAAAGATTATAAAGACGCTGCAGACCATATGGTACATATATCGGACCGGATTTATCCGGATAGAGACAAGACTTTTGTCTACCAGAAGAAATATGAAAAGTACCGCGAAGTGGTCAGAGCGCTTGATACTGTCTGGGGACAGTTCGAGGTATAGAATATTATGATGAAAAATGAAAGGTGGAAACATTATGGCAAACCAAGGAAGTACCCCGAAAACGATGAAGGCATTGGTGGCATACGGAAAAGATGACTACCGCTTTGAAGCGGAATATCCCACACCAGATTGCGGGCCGGATGATATCATCATTCAGACAGAAGCGTGCGGCATCTGTGCCGGCGATTTAAAGTGCAGCCACGGAGCCGCAATGTTCTGGGGAGATGATGTACAGCCGGCATGGGTAAAGCCTCCGTTTATACCTGGTCATGAATTTTTCGGCCGTATCGTGGAAATGGGTGAAAATGTAGAAGGCTATAAGCTGGGAGACAGAATTATTGCGGATCAGATCGTTCCATGCGGAAAATGCCGGTTCTGCAAAGACGGCCATTATTGGATGTGCCAGCCACATGATATGCTGGGCTTCCAGTCATATAATAACGGAGGTATGGCAGAGTATGTAAGATATCCAAAGAACTGTGTCATCAGCAGTGTTCCCGAAGATATGAGCATCGAGCAGGCACTTCTTGTAGAACCTTATGGCTGTTCCAAACATGCGGTAGACAGGGGAAGCATCACAAATGAGGACATCGTAGTCATATCTGGTGCAGGGACACTCGGCCTTGGTATGATTACATATGCAAGGATGAAAAATCCTAAACGATTAATCGTACTGGATATGCAGGATGCACGCCTAGAAAAGGCGAAAGAGTTTGGTGCGGATCTAGTGTTCAATCCGGGAACCTGCGATATTGACAAGGAGATAAAAGCTTTGACGGATGATTACGGCTGTGATGTATATATCGAGGCTACAGGCCATCCATCCAGCGTTATCCAGGGCCTTACAATCACAAGAAAGCTTGGCCGGTTTGTGGAATTCAGCGTGTTCGGTGCCGAGACCTCTGTCGACTGGTCTATCATCGGAGACAGGAAGGAGCTGGATATCCTTGGAGCACACTTAAGCCCGTATGCCTATCCATTCGTCATCGACAATATGATGAAAGGCTGCTTGAAGACCGAAGGCGTCGTCTCAAGCATGTTCCGTATTGAGGAGTGGGAGAAGGCCTTCGACTATGCATCTGGAAAATACGGCGATTTCAAAGTGGCATTCAAGTTTTAACTGGGGGTTTAAGTAAAGTGGCTGCGGACAGGGAGCCGGGTGGCATCTGCTCCGATGCGTCCGAGGCTCTGACTAGTCCACGGCCTCCTAACTTTGCGGAAGAGTCGCTGATAGCAGCTCCTCTCCCACAAACTAAGGATTCCGGGACGGATTCTCCGCCTCTTCCGCTTACACCTGCGCATCTCCCACCCGGCTCCCCGCCCGCTATCTACTTCACTTAACAAGGGCGAGTGCGGCTGTGTGACGTTACTGGCCAGCGGATGAACGCTGGCTGCGTGAGATGAATGATAAGAGTTTTGTTCATCCAGACGAATCAGGCTGGCGAATATGTTCGTTGTTTAGCGCTTGCAGCGAGGCGTGCGCGCCATTGCTGCAAGAAGAGCCGGAACCAGGCAGGGGATGTCATCTCATACATATCCCCGTACCTGATTCCGGCTCTTCTTATATTAAGATTTCTCTTCGGCAAAGGGCTTAGCTTGCTTAGCCCTTTATCACTATGCTGACACAACCAAATCCCTTCCATCAGCCAATCGTGTTACACAGCCGCCCCCACCCATGCCAGTAAAGTAGATAGCCGCTGGGGAGGTATGGGACAGATGCGCAGGTGTAAGCGGAAGGGACGGAGAATCCTCACCAGATTCCTTGGCTTGTGGGGTGAGAGCCGCTATCGGCGAACATTCCACAGGCTTAGGAATCTGTGTGATAGTCGCAGTTCCCGGACGCATCGGAGCAGATGCCCCATACCTCCCCAGCGGCGTCTCAGTTTACTTAAACCCCCAATTACCGGTACTTCCTGAACACTTTTTCAAACAAGACTAGTATCCCGTACACGATCAGGGACGGGCCGAACAGGATGCACAGGCCTTTTGTAAAAGTAAAACGGATGAATAAGAATCCGGCAACACCATAAAATGCGGCGGCAATGAGCGTCACAGGTGCATACATGAAAGTGAACACGAAAGAATTGAACAATATCTCTGCGAAACTGCCGGTAAAGTTTATCATAACCGGGTATACCCAGAGCATGATGAGCGCTGCCGTCAGATAGGCAAGACCGGATATGGATATCAGTATGGTCCTGCCAGGCACGGATGCAGCCGTCAGTATGTAACACGCTGCCGCAAATGCCACGGTAAGCAGCGCGAAGGCAATCCAGATGACGGCTGCTCTTTTCCAGTGCAGCTTAAAACCGGACTTGAAATTCTGCAAGACTTCTGTGCTGCCGCGAAAAAGCCGGTTAGCCGTATAATATTGGGCGGCTGTCGCCGGTCCGATCGTAACGATTGGGATGCAGCATATGAACCAGATAATATTTAAAAGAGTCAGACGGCTCAACAGAAGAGCAGTCTTCATAAAGCCGCTGTCATATTCAAAAACTTTCATAGTACGGACCTCCGGTTATCAGTTTATGGAGTAATCATACAATAAAAAACAGGTGGATGCAAGAAAAAAGAACGTCGTTAAAGAAAAAAACAAACAAAAGAATAAACAAAAAATAAGTTATATTAGTGCAAATATACCTTAAATACGGCATAAAACAAGACAAATGACAAAATGCTTGACAAATGACATGATTGGGAATATACTGGCTTTAGACAAAATGCATAAAAAATCGGGCAGGTAAACCGAAAAAAGAAGCACTTTTTTATGCAGAGAATGTATCAAAAGGGAGGAAAAAAGTATGAAAAAAAGAGTAATCAGTGTTCTTCTATGTGCAGTGATGGTTGGCTCGATGCTGGCAGGATGCGGCAAAAGCTCCGATTCCGGCGGCGGTGATGACGACAAGGCAAAGTCAAGCGGCAAGGCCGAAGATTTTGACTGGAAAAACTACGAAGGCACGACAATCAATGTTATGTTCAATGAGCATAATTATTCGAAAGCAGTAATTTCAAAAATTGAAGAGTTTGAAGATCTGACAGGTATTACGGTAGAGTATTCATCCACACCGGAATCAAATTACTTCGACAAGCTGAACACATCCTTAAGCAGCCGTTCCGGTACTCCGGATGTGTATATGACCGGTGCATATCAGGTATGGGAATATGCGTCAGCCGGTTATATGGAACCATTGGAAGATTACATAAACGATGCTTCGAAGACAGCAGCCGACTACAATTATGATGACTTTATCAGTGCGACGGTAGATCCTCTTAAATGGGATCTTGTTCCGGGGCACGCAGTTGGCGAAGGTTCTCAGTGGGCACTCCCGATGGGATGGGAATTGAATAACCTGGCTTACAACAAGAAGGTATTTGAGGAAAAAGGAATATCTGTTCCGACGACTACAGACGAGCTGCTTGAGACGGCAAAATCGCTAAACGAATTTAACGGCTCCGGTTCTTACGGTATCGCAGTACGCGGTACACGTGAATGGGCCACTATCCATCCCGGATATATGTCATTGTTCGCTACCTGGGGTGGAAAAGACTTTGCAATCGAAGACGGCAAGCTCGTGTGCCAGCTGGATTCCAAAGAAGCAATCGAAATGACGGATTACTGGGTGAAATTGATAAAAGAAGCAGGCGCTCCGCAGTGGTCCAACTATACGTGGTATGAGGCGAGCTCAGACCTTGGCGCAGGAAAAGCCGCTATGTTATTTGATGCTACAAGTGCCGGTTACTTCCAGAACTACGAAGGCGCATCCGACCAGTCGGGCAACATCGCATGGTCAACGATTCCGCTTCCAGAAGGAAAGACAGAAGAGGATATGAAGGCAAATGTCTGGATATGGTCACTTGCTATGAATGCTGATTCAAAGAATAAAGATGCCGCATGGTATTTCATCCAGTATTTTACGAGCCCGGATTACATGCTTTATGCAGGAACTGACGGAGCAAGCCCGGATACGCCACGTACATCTGTAATGGAGAGTGATGAGTACAAAGCAATTGTCGGAAAAGCAGACAACTACCTTGAATCCATCGATGTGTTATCCAAAAATGCGACGATTCAGTTTACGCCTCAGCCGTACTTCTTCGAGTGTACGACCAAATGGGCGGAAGTGCTCCAAGATCTGGTACTTACTGATAAGTATTCATCCACAGAAGATGCTATGAAACAGCTGAAGAAGGATCTGGATACGATTGTATCTGATCTAGAAGTATCCGATTAACTCTGGAAAAACAATAGCAGCTCATTAATTCTTAAGGGTGAAAGGCAAGGAGGGGTTACCTGACCCTCCTTGATTTTTTTCTAATATGAAATCCTGCTTTAATTGAATCAGGAAAACAGAAATTGGAGGAAACGCAAATGAAAGAGCAGAAAAAAAACAGTGCCGCGGTGAGCGAGCTGAATGTGGTGCCGTTTAAGACGAGGATGCGTCCGTACCTGATTGTAGCTCCTGCACTGATTATTACGATTGGAATTATGATTCCTTTTGTGATGTCTATCTATTTCTCGCTGACAAGCTACTCATTCCGGATGCCGACGTACAGTTTTATCGGGTTGAAGAACTGGATTACTATACTTTCTTCGTCGGGATTCTGGAAATCAGTATGGGTAACCTTGCGGTATGCATTCTTCAGCACCGTGCTTGAGATGGGGATAGGCCTGGGGATTGCCATGCTGCTGAACAATCTGGAAAATCGATTTTCAAAGATTCTCAGGGTCGTTCTCATATTCCCTCTTATGGTTGCGCCGATTACCGCTACCATTATATGGCAGCTGATGCTGAACAACTCCGTAGGTATCGTAGAAAAGTTCCTGAACTTCTTCGGGGTATATAACTTCCCGTGGGCGGCCAGCGCGTCGACGGCTATGATGACGGTCGTGATGATTGACATATGGGTGAATACATCGTTCTGCATGCTGTTAGTGCTTGCAGGGCTGCAGTCACTTCCAAAATCACCGTTTGAGTCAGCGAAGATTGACGGAGGAAGTGCATGGTTCAACTTCCGGAATCTGACACTGCCTATGCTGAAGCCAAGCTTATACATCGCACTGCTGTTCCGTCTTATGGCGGCACTGCAGGAATATGCCATTATATTCGGACTGACAAAAGGAGGGCCGGGCGACACGCTTATGAACCTGTCCCTGACCTCATACCAGACAGGGTTCCAGTTCCAGAAATTTGGATTTGCCCTCCCGTACATACTTGTACTTTGGGTATTTATAAATATCGTGGCCAAGCAGATTGTCAAGAGGCAGCGCATGGCTCAGAAGCTCGCGTCCGGACAGGATGAGTAGCCAGCGGCTTAAAAGACATAAAACATATAGTCAGAAAGGATGTAAAGCATGGAAAGTAAAAAAAGATTGGGCCGTGTCGTCCAGAATCTACTGTTAGTCATATATACGATTTTTGCTTTGTTCCCATTGTTATGGATGCTGATCCTGACAATAAAGCCCGATGCACAGATGTATACGACGACATTTGTATTCAGCCCTACATTGGACAATTACAAAGCAGTCATATTCCAGTCAGATTATCTCAAATATATGTTGGACAGTCTGATCGTAGCAGGGGGCGCGGTTATCGTCTCCGTCGTGGCAGGGGTTCCTGCCGCATATGCACTTGCAAGATATAATTTTAAGAAAAAAGAAGACATTGCATTTCAGATATTGTCTTTCAAGTTCGCACCTGAAATCCTGGTCGTACTACCCTTGTTCATGATCTTCCAGAAACTGGGCATCTATGATTCTTATTTTGGGCTTATCTGGGTATACCAGCTGATTTGCATGCCCCTGCTTATCTGGGTCGTGAGAGGTTATTTTGAAGATATCTCTGTGGAGATCGAGCATGCGGCCCAGGTTGACGGTTATACGTGGTATCAGATATTTTTCAAGATGCTTGTGCCTCTGATCAAGCCGGGTCTCGTATCCGCAGCTCTGCTGGCATTTATCTTCGCCTGGAACAGCTTTACGTTCCCGCTGATTCTGGCAGGCACTAACGTACAGCCGATTACGGTAGCCATTACCAAGTTTCTCGGAACAGACAGTGCCCATTATGGGCAGCTGGCCGTCGCGGCAACTGTGTCTGCGTTACCCGCTATTATCTTCGCATTATGTATACAGAAACATTTAGTGCGTGGTCTGAGCTTTGGCGCTGTGAAGGGATAGGTGTGAGAATATGTCAAGAATACAATTGGAAAATGTTACAAAGAAATTTGGAAAAGTTACGGCTCTGGACGGCATATCCCTGGATATCAAAGATAAAGAGTTCTTTGTCCTGTTCGGTCCCGCAGGTGCCGGCAAGACAACTATCCTTAACTGTATCGCAGGTATCCAGATACCGGAAGAAGGGGTTATCAGATTTGACGGGGAGGTCATGAATCTTACAGATGCCGCCCACAGGGACACGGCTATGGTGTTTGAGAACTATGCACTGTATCCCCAGATGACAGTATATGACAATATGGCCTCTCCCTTGCGGAGCCCGCTATATAAAAGAGATGAAGCATACATAAAAGCGAAGATCCAGGAAGTTGCAGAGATGATGAAGATGGACTATCTTCTGCAGCGTCTGCCGAGCCAGCTGTCCAACGGTCAGAAACAGCGTGTCGCCATGGGCCGCGCCCTTGTCCGTTCGCCGCGGGTATATCTGATGGACGAACCGCTTGCACATCTGGATGCAAAGCTCCGCAATTCTATGCGTACGGAGCTGAAAGAGATACAGGCGAACTTCGGGACAACGAGCGTCTACGTAACCCACGATTTCATGGAGGCCATGTCTCTTGGTGACAGGATTGCCATCGTTAACGAAGGCAAGATTGTCCAGATAGGTACCGGTGACGAGATCTATTACATGCCGCGCAATGAATTTGTAAGCCAGCTCATGGGCGACCCGGAGATCAACCTGATTGCGGGGACGCTTAAAAAGGAGGGGGAGTCCTATTCATTTGTAATGGATGCGGGAGAAAAGATGTATGCCCTTCCGACGGATTATGAACTGTTTGAAAAGCTGGATCATCTGGGATGTGAGAGAGTAGATATCGGTATGCGGCCCCAGAACCTGAACTATTCTTTTGAGGCCAGGGAAGGATATCTGAAGTGTACGGTATACAGTTATGAAAGCATAGGAAACAAATCCGTAATCGTCGCGGAGCTGAACGGGCTTCAGCTTCGGATGATTGCCCCCAATGGACTCACGGTCAAGATCGATCAGGATATTTATGTCGATATGGAACTTAACTACGCTATGTTCTTTGACGCAGAGTCAAAAGAATATTTGACAAGATATAACGAAGCTGCCGTATTGGCTTTGACAGAACAGGAGGGGTAGGGATATGGCTGGATTGAGAATAGAACATCTGTATAAACGTTATGAGAACAACGGCAAAAAGAAGAAAAATGCGGTACAGAATGATTATGCTGTAAAGGATCTGAACCTTGTATGTGAACAGGGGGAGTTTATAGCGCTTCTGGGCCCCTCCGGGTGTGGCAAGACTACGACGCTGCGTATGACGGCGGGTCTGGAGGATATCACGAAGGGGGATATCTATATCGGAGATACGCTCGTCAATAATCTTCACCCGAAAGACAGACACATCGGCCTTGCTTTTGAAGACTATGCCATGTATCCGCCTCTGACCGTATACGACAACATAGCGTTTAACCTAAAGGCCAAGGGCGTCGATAAGGCGGAGATTGATAAGCGGGTGCAGGAGATTGCGCCGCTGATGCAGTGTGACGATCTGCTGGATAAGATGCCTGTCAAGCTGTCCGGCGGTCAGAAGCAGCGTGTGAATATCGCGCGCGCTATCATCCGGCGTCCGGAGCTGCTCCTCATGGATGAGCCTCTGTCACATCTGGACGGGAAGGCCCGCCAGGCGATGCGTACGGAGATAAAGCGCCTCATCAACGACATCAAGTGTACGACCGTATATGTAACGCATGACCAGTTAGAGGCGATGTCGCTGGCAGACAAGATTGCCATCATTAACTTCGGCGTGCTGCAGCAGTTCGGAACGCCGGCAGAAGTATACGACGACCCGGTAAATGAATTCGTCGCCTCCTTTATCGGGGAGCCGCCGATGAATATCCTGGAAACCACGATTGCCGGAGAGGAGGAGCATTTCTTCTTCACGTTTAAGGACAGCAATCTGAAGATAGCCGTCCCACAGCGCTACTATAATGTGGTGAGCAGCGGGTTCAAATGCAAGATGGGGGTACGGCCTATGGATGTACTCATCGGCGGGGCAGATTCTATGGGGGCGCCGGAGGAAGTTGCCACATTTGAGAATCTGGGTGACGAACGCCGCATCGGTATCCATGTGGGAGAAGCGCTGCTTATGCTTATCACTGATGATGAAGCACGCTATAAGAGCGGCGATATCATCAAGCTGGAGGTCCGTGGGGAGAAAACACATCTGTTTGATATTGAGACGGGAGACCGCATACGTGAATAGCGTATAGTTTAAAGAGATATTATGAAAAGGAGGTAGTCATGATGAGCAGTTTACCTGAAAAAATGAAAGCAATTGTGGCCTATGCGCCCGGCGATTACAGATACGAAATGGTCGACACGCCGAGAGCAGGAGAGGGCGAGATGATTCTGAAAGTAGAAGCCTGCGGTATCTGTGCAGGAGATACGAAAGCTTATGCAGGAGCCGCAAGCTTCTGGGGATTTGACGGACAGCCCAAATACATAAAAGAACCGATGATTCCGGGCCACGAATTTGTCGGTACGGTGGTAGAGATCGGGGAGAAGGTAAAAGGCAGCTGGAAGATAGGCGACAGGATCTGTCCGGAGCAGATCGTACCGTGCGGAGAGTGCATGTTCTGCAGGACCGGGCGCCACTGGATGTGTGAGAAACATGATCTGTTTGGCTTCCAGAACAATGTTAATGGCGGGATGGCAGAATATGTAAAGCTTACGAAAGAATCACTTCCCTATCTGGTGCCGGCAGATATGCCCATTGAGAAGGCGGCGTTGATCGAACCGTACGGCTGTTCGTTCCACTGTGTGGAGCGTGCCCAGGTGACGCCGAGGGATTTCGTCGTACTTTCCGGTGTGGGGACGCTCGGCCTTGGCATGGTGGGAGCCCTCAGGCAGGCAAATCCGAGGTGCCTCGTAGTTCTTGATATGAATGAAGCCAGACTTGCAAAAGCTCTGGAGTTTGGAGCTGATATTGCATTGAATCCTGCAAAAGAGGATGTGGCCGCTAAAATCAAAGAGATGACTGACGGCTACGGATGCGACATCTATATAGAAGCGACCGGACATCCGTCGAGTGTACAGCAAGGGCTTGACGCTATACGGAAGATGGGGCGCTTCGTAGAATTCTCCGTATTCGGGCAGCCGGTTACGGTAGACTGGTCTATTATCTCGGACAGGAAAGAATTAGATTTGCTGGGCGTACATCTAAGCCCGTTCTGCTATGATACGGTCATTGACTGGATTAGCAGCGGGAAGCTTCCGACCGAAGGTGTCGTAACACATAAGTTCCCTCTGGAGAGATGGGAAGAGGGATTCCACATTGCAAAGACCGGCGAGAACGGAGCGCTGAAAGTGATTCTGGTTCCAGGCATGGATGCATAAGTCGTAAGGAGGAAAAAGTGTATGCAGCGTATATTAAACAACCCGGATAATATTGTAGATGAGATGCTGGAAGGATTTCTGAAAGCGCATGGCGATATCGTGGAGGCAACGGACAATCCGAGGGTCGTTAAGGCAAAGAATATTCCGGAAGGAAAAGTCGGCGTGGTAACCGGAGGAGGCTCCGGGCATAAGCCAGCCTTTATCGGATACGTTGGGGAGAATCTGTGCGATGCGGCAGCCGTAGGGGAGATCTGTTCCTCCCCTACCGCAGCAGCATTCCTCGATGCCTGCAAGGCAGCGGACCAGGGAAAGGGAGTTGCATGTCTGTACGGCAATTACTCGGGAGATAACATGAATGTAAGGATGGCGGTGAAGATGGCCGGAAAGGCCGGCATTACGGTAAAGACGGTTGTGGCCAACGACGATGTGGCATCTGCACCAAAAGACCAGAGAGAGAAACGCCGCGGTGTGGCCGGCGAGGTGCTGATGTGGAAAGTAGGCGGTGCAAAAGCGTCCAAAGGCGGTAATCTGGACGAGGTGATTGCAGCAGCCCAGAAAGCCATCGACAATACCCGTTCTGTAGGTATCGGGCTGACACCGTGTACGCTTCCGGCAGTAGGCCATCCGAATTTTGAGATCAAGGATGGGACGATGGAAGTCGGCATCGGCCATCATGGGGAACCGGGAATCGAGGTATGTCCGCTGGAGACGGCGGATAAGATGGCCAGGAGGATGGTCGATGTGGTGCTGCCGGATTATCCTTTCGCAGAGGGGGACGAGGTGGCAGTGCTTGTGTCAGGTCTTGGAGCAACACCGGTCATGGAACTGTATGTATTATATGATGAGATTGACAAGCTTCTGAAAGAGAAGGGAATCAAAACCCATAAAGCATATGTAGGTAACTACTTCACGTCCCTGGAGATGATGGGGGCGACGCTGACTATCATGAAGCTGGATGAGGAGCTGAAGGAGCTGCTGGATATGCCGGCCTACAGCATGGGGCTGAAACAAAGATAGGACGAACCGACAACAAACAGGGAGGGGTTAATGTGATGAGCACATTTAAAAATGCAGACGGCAAGCCGGTACTACTGAAAATGGTCAAGGCCATCCAGGAGAATAAAGCATATCTCGGCGAGGTAGACGGCCTGATTGGAGACGGGGACCATGGTATGAACATGAACAAAGGGTTTTCTGTATTTGAAGCCCGTTTTGCAGAGGAGGACATAAGCTTTACAGAAGGGCTGGATGAACTGGGAATGATACTGCTGAATGAAATAGGAGGCTCCATGGGTCCTATCTATGGAACAATTCTGATGGATATGGCAGAGGCAGGGGAAAGCCTGGAGGACATCAGCGTGGCTGATTTTGGCAATATGCTGGCGGCAGGGCTTGACGGCTTGCACGACATCGTGGAGGCACAGGTGGGAGATAAGACGCTGGTAGACACGCTTTCTCCTGCGGTAGACGCGGTAAAGCAGGCGCAAGAAGCGGGGGAAGGATACGAAACAGCGCTTCAGAAGATGAAGGCTGCTGCGGAGGCCGGGCGCGACAGTACAAAGGATATGGTGGCAAAGTTCGGGCGCTCCAGCCGTCTGGGAGAGCGCTCCAGAGGGGTGCTTGACGCCGGAGCCACATCATGCTGTATCCTATTGTCCGCAATGGCAGAAGGAATATCAGAGCTGCTGTAATGCATGTAATGAACTACATAAGAACACCAACCCAAGGTGCCTGTTTAGGGCATTTTGGGTTTTTTTGGCTGTAAACAATAAGTGGAAAATATAAAGAAGCAATGTTATACTCTAATTAAGATAAGAATATAGTTAGGTTTTTAACAAGGAGGCACTATGAAAAGGAACCTGTATATAAAAATAGCGTATTGGTATTATACGCTTGGAATGACTCAGGATGAGATTGCAAAGCGTCTTTCCTTTACGAGGCAGAAAGTGAACCAGATTATCAGCTCTCTTATCGATCTGGACGTTGTAAATATCAATATCCACGGTTATGAGCGGGATAATGTGGAGCTGGAGTGCAGGTTAGAGGAACGTTTTGGCTTAAAGGAGGTACTTGTTACGGAGGACTACGGTGAAAGCAGTACCGCTATCTACAAAGTTGCTAATGTAGCAGCCCAGTATCTGGATGAAAATATCAAGCAGGGAGATATCATCGGAGTATCCTGGGGGCATACGCTGTCGGAAGTCGTCAAGCAGATGGAATTCAAAAGGCGCAGCGAATGCCGGGTAGTACAGCTTATCGGTGCCCAGAACATAGAGGATTTCGTGGAGAAGTCGGATGAAATAGCCAGGGGGCTTGCCAACAGGCTGGACTGTCCAAGCTATATGCTGTACGCCCCGGTTGTGGTGGAACACGCGGAGACGAAAAAATGGCTCATGGAGGAAAGAAGCATCAAAGTATCCTGTGAACTTATGCAGAAGTGCGATGTGGCGCTGCTTGGGGTTGGAGAGCTTACAGAACAGTCTACCATGTGCACGAGCGGGCACATAACGAGAAATGACGTACGGATACTGAGAGAACGGGGATTTGTGGGCGATATAGCCATGAATCCAATCAGGAAAGACGGAAGCTGGGACAACTGTCCTTTGAGCGACAGACTTTTGAATGCAGATATGGAGTGTCTGAAAGGAATTAAGAATACCGTCCTGATTGCAAGCGGCAGGCAGAAAGTAGAGGCGATACAGGCAGCTCTTTGTACCGGAACCATCAACACGTTGATAGTAGATGTGACGACGGCAAGGCAGGTCATGGACAGCTTTTAACATATAAATACAATCAAGAAGAAGTTACGGCGCCATCTGGGCAGGAAGTCCAGATGGCGCTTTTTCATATTGGAAACCGCGACATTCTTTTTCTATAAGAAAGGAATTGACAAAAGTGTATGAGGTGATATACTGAAATTACAAATGTAAGATAATATTACATATGTAACATTTCAAATGATAAGAAGTGAGTCGTGGAGTATAAAAGACCGGTTCATGATAGCTTTCGGGAGGCTGTAAGATGAAATATATTCTTGGGATTGATGTCGGAACATCAAATGTAAAGGCTGTTCTATTTGACGAGTATGGAAATGAAGTGTGTGTGTCAAGCAGGGAGAGCCAGCCAGTCAATGGTACTGCAAACCAGATGGAACAGGATATGAACCTTATATGGGAAAAGGTGAAGCGTTGCATAAAAGCTGTCATAGAGGAAGGAACCTGCGGCGGTGATGAAGTAATCGCAGTCGGCGTGACGGGCCAGGGGGAGGGATGCTGGCTGATTGACAGCAAAGGGGATCCGGTGCAGAACGCTATACTATGGTGCGACGGCAGAGCGGTGGATGAGGTTAAGGCGATTACAAAAGACTGTCCGGAAATCGGCAGGCTCTATCATACCACTACCGGTACGCCGCCGCTGCTTGGCAATCAGATGATTCTATTAAAATGGATGAAGAATAACCGGAAAGACATCCTCGATCATGCGGAACATCTCATATTCTGCAAAGACTGGATACGCTATAAGATGACCGGTGAGATCCGGGCTGAGATTACGGACAGCCTTACCTCGCTGGTAGATGTCGGGAGCGGGGCTATCGCAGATGAGCTTATGGAAGCATTGGACCTATTCGAATACAGAAGCTACCTTCCGGATCCGGTCCGGTCTGACCAAGTGGCAGGGACTGTTCTGGATTCCTTTGCAGATGAAGTGGGGCTTCAAAGGGGAACACCGGTTATTGCTGGAGCGCTGGATACTTCCGCGACGGCTGTAGGGCTCGGGGCTATCCATGAAAAAGATGTCTGTGTGATTCTTGGCACGACGTGTGCAAGCGAAATAGTCCTGAAAAAAGAGGACTGCCATTTTGGAGCAGAGAATACAAGATATGAAAAGCATCCTCTGGGCGATCTGTACGTGGAACTGCAGCCTACGCTTAACGGGACGCCGAATATAGACTGGATGCTAGAGAACATAGCTCTTACAAAAGATTTTAATGAGATAGACAGAATCGTAGACAGGACACCGGTCGGATGCGGAGGCGTCGTGTATCACCCTTACATCAGCGTGGCAGGAGAGCGCGCCCCTTTCTATCACCCATATGCGAGAGCCAGCTTCTTCGGCATCAGCCAGGTGACTACGAGAGACCATCTGATCCGGGCCGTGTACGAAGGAATCAGCCTTTCCATCCGGGACTGCCTCCAGCACGTAGATAAAAGCGGAACAATATATCTCGCCGGGGGAGGAGCCAAGAGTCCGGTATGGGCCCAGATGATTGCAGACGTGGCCGGCATGAAAGTTATGATTCCGGCCGGCGAAGAACTGGGGGCGAAAGGCGTGGCGCTTATGGCGGGCGTAAGCCAGGGACTGTACAGGGATTATGATGATGCCGCGGGAAAAGCCTGTAAGTTCAAACATGTCTATCTTCCGGGTCCATCGAATGTTAAGAAGTACGATCTCTTATATGAACTGTATAAAAGGGTTCGGATACATAACCAGGAAATATGGGACTACAGGCATCAGATGAACAAGAAAATGAAAGCCATCAAGGAGGACTAATATTATGAAGATTTTTTTTACTGCTGAGTACGATGAAGAGGAGCTGAAACCGCTGTATCAGGCCGGGGAGGTCATCAAAGACGGATGGGCGCTTGGCCTTCCTAAGATGGAGGAAGAGGAGCTGATGGAAAAGACAAGAGATGTGGACATGATCATCACCAGCTACGATGACATCACAAGAAATGTGATTGAACATGCAGAAAATCTCAAACTGATAGCCTGTACGAGAGCCACACCGGTCAATGTGGACATAAAGGCTGCCAGGGAGCGCAATATCCCCGTCCTATATACGCCGGGACGCAACTCCGACTCGACTGCGGAGATGACGATAGGCCTGATGCTGTCGGCGGCCAGGAAGATACCTATGGCCTATAAAGCATTAAAGGATGGAAAATATACAGGAAACCCGGATGCCAGGAAGGAGACAAAGGATGGCCTGAAGGCAGACGTAATCTGGGATATGAAATTGGATGCTCCGTACATGGTGTTCAAAGGGACGCAGCTGAAAGGAAAGACGCTCGGCATCCTGGGCTACGGCAGCATCGGCCGCAGAGTCGGACGTATTGCCAGGGCCTTTGGCATGGAACTTCTTGTGTACGATCCCTTTGTCGGAGAAGTGGAGATAGAAGAGATAGGGATAAGAAAAGCATCATCAGTAGAAGAGCTGATGAAAGAATCTGATTTCATTACGTGCCATATGAAAGTCACCCCGGAGACGACAGGAATCATCAGCCGGGAAAGGATCGCATTGATGAAACCTACCGCGTATTTTATCAATGCATCGAGGGGAGCGATTCTTGACGAAGCGGCCCTCATAGATGCCCTGAAAGATAACAGGATTGCTGGAGCGGCATTTGACGTGTATGCGAGTGAGCCGATTGCGGGGAACCATCCGTATATTACAGAACTTGACAACGTGGTCGTCACGCCTCATATCGCCGGAGCGACCGATGACGTGCTTGTGAACCATACAAAACAGATCGTATCTGATATAAAGAGGTTCCTCAAAGGAGAGCATCTGTTATATCAGTACAGATATTAAGAAGATGGAGGAAGAAAGATGAACAGAGAAAAAGCAAAACTGATGCAGATTGAAGTGTGTAATACTGCCCTGGAGATGTACCACAGCGGGCTCGTTGCAGGAACGTGGGGAAACATATCAGGCAGGGTAGATGACGAGCATATGGTCATCACGCCGTCCGGCATGGATTACGAGCGGCTTGCCGCGGAGGAGATGGTGATCGTCAATATGAAGACGCTTGCGTATGAAGGAAGCTTGAAGCCTTCTGTCGAAGCGGTCGTGCACGCCGCTATCTATCTGGACCGGCCGGAAGTAAATGGCATCATGCATACGCATTCTACATACGCCCTCACGGTAGCCGCGGCCAGAAAGTCCATCCCCCCTATCTGCGACGACCAGGTTCAGATTCTGGGAGGCGATGTGCGTCTTGCCGCATACACCATGCCGGGCACAAAAGAGATGGCAGAAGCCGTAGTCGGAGCCTTAGAAGGCAGGGCAGGAGCCCTGATTGCCAATCATGGGGCCATTACGGTGGGGAGGACGCTTCCTGAGGCATACGTCGGTTCCCAGGTGCTGGAAAAGGCGGCCATGGTATATATCAATAGCCAGAGCATTGGAGGCGGAGTGGAAATATCTCAGGAGGATATTGACTTTTTCCATGACTTCTTTCTAAACAAATACGGACAGAGATGAGAGGGGAGACAGAATGAAGACGCTGATTACAGCAAGGTTTGACAGGCAGTATACTGAATTGCTGGAAACGGTTACTACAGATTATGCATTTGCCGGCTATGGCGTGACGGGAGAGAAGATGCCGGTGACGGAGATGAAAGTAAAGATAAAGGGGATAGAGCTCCTGATAACAGAATTCGAGGATATAACGGATGAAGTAATCGAAGCGGCCGACCGATTGAAAATCATCGTGTGCTGCCGTAACGAAGCCTTCGCGAGCATAGACATCGAGGCTGCCACGAAAAAGAAGATTCCTGTGCTGCGGGCAGGCGGACGTAATGCCATAGCGGTGGCAGAGCATACCATAGCGCTGCTCATGTGCGTATCCAAAAATATAAGCCTCACAGACCATCTGCTGAAATATACAGATGATCTGACAGGAGTATCTTATAACGACGGCAGCGGCAAGCGAGCCGAGACGATGTCCGAGTGGTCTATGGATCCGGATGCACCCTTCGCCCTCTACGGAGGAGGGCCGGAGATGTACCAGAAGACGTTCGGCCAGATTGGATTTGGAATGATTGGGAGGGAGGTGGCCGGACGTGCAAGGGCGCTCGGTATGAAACTCCTTATATATGACCCATATGTAAGCCAGAAGGATATGGAATATCTTGGAGCGAAAAAAGCGGATCTTGATACGGTGATGAAAGATTCGGATTTTATCAGTGTCAACTGTAATGTCGTCCCTGAAACAGAAGGCCTTATCAGCAGAGAAAAAATCGCGCTTATGAAGCCGACTGTTTACTTTGTGAATACGGCAAGAGCCAAAGTGCTCGACTACGATGCCTTATACGACGCTTTGAAAGAAAACCGGATCGCGGGGGCGGGGCTGGACGTATATCCGGTTGAGCCGATTCCCTCAGGTGACAAGTTCCTTGGCCTGAAAAATGTAGTGCTGACCCCTCATCTGGCAGGATCTGCGAGGGACATCGTAGGACACCAGACAGAGATTACGTTACATGATGTGAAGAAGCTGCTTGCTGGAGAACCTCCCCGGTTTATCTGTAATCCGGAGGTGCTCTCCTAGATTGGAGGGATAAAAAGTGCGGTATTCCATAGGGATAGATATCGGGACGACAACGGTCAAATGTATCTTGTTCAGAGAAGGCCCCCAGGTAGCCGCGGAGGCGGGAAAAGAATATGAAACGCTTCTGCCGGAGCCTTCCTGGGTACAGCAGAATCCTGAGAACTGGTGGGATGCGGCCGTACAGTGCATTCGTATGGTACTGGCAAAAAGCTGGGTCAATCCGGAAGATATAAAGGTCATATCGGTAAGCAGCCAGGCGCCTGCCGTACTTCCGGTGGACAAGGACGGAAGGCCGCTGCATGATGCGCTGATCTGGATGGACAGGAGAAGCAAGGAAGAATATGAGATTATAAAGGAAGTAGTCGGGGAGGATAAGATATTCGATATTACCGGGAACCGCCTCGACACCTATTTTACTTTGACAGAACTCATGTGGTTCCTTCGCCACAAGCCAGAAATCATGGATAAGTGCCACAAGGTGCTCCAGGTAAACGGATATATCAATTATAAGCTGACCGGGACGTTTTCTATAGACGACACGCATGCTTCGCTGACCCAGATATACGATATTCATCATAACTGCTGGAGCGATGAGCTGTTAAATGCAATCGGCGCGGATGCCTCTCTGATGCCGGATGTGTACCAGTGCTGTGAACCGATAGGTACCGTATCGGCAGAGGCGGCGGCGCTCACAGGACTGTCTGTCAAGACAGCGGTGCTGGCGGGGGCCGTGGATGCCACGGCGGCAGGTCTGGAAGCAGGGGTATATGAAGGGGGGAGGATAGCGGAGATGAGCGGTACGAGCTCTGTCGTACTGATCGGATTTGATAAGCTGGTTACGGCGCGGGAACTGTCATACCTGAAAGGAAGGGGAGAGAACAGCACTATCCTCTATGGGGCGATGAATACGGCAGGCGGGTCTCTTAAGTGGTTCAGGGACGCGCTGTATGGCGGAGAGACCATCAGAAAAGATTCCTATCAGCGGATTAACAGAGAGATAGAAAAGATGGCGAAATATCCGTCAAAGATAATATTCCTCCCTTATATGGCCGGGGAGAGGGCCCCTATCTGGGATCCGGACGCGAGAGGGACCTTCATAGGGCTGAACCTGAATACGAACCGGGCGGAGATGGTGCGCTCTATTATGGAAGGAACTTGCTTTGCGCTGAAGGACAATCTGGACCAGGCGGTTAAAATCGGAATTCCAATCCACGATATCATCTGCTGCGGCGGCTGCAGCAAGAGCGACATCTGGCTGAAAATCAAGGCATCTGTGATCGATAAGGAAATCAAGCTGCCGGAAGTGAATCTGGGTGCGCCCGGAGGGCTGTCCTACATGAATGCCGCCTTTATGGGGGAATACGAAAGCCCGGAAGAGGCATCGGCTGCCAGCCTTAAGATCAAACGTACGGTGGAACCGGTAAAAGAATGGGTAGAGCCTTACCGGGAGATGTACCACATATATGTGGAATCGTACAAGGCATTGAAGGATGAGTTTAAGGCACTTGTAAAGATATGATTGACAAAGGCCCATAGGATAAGGCGTGTCCTATGGGCCTTTACCTATGCTGCATGTTACTCCCCACTGAGCAGTTCATCGGCAGTCGTATTTAGAATCTGGGCAAATGCTTTGAGTTCTATATCTGTCACAAATCTTTTTCCGCATTCGATTCTTTGAATCGCGTTCTTATCTAAATCGATTCCTTTCAGCTGCAGCTTGTCTGCAAAAGCCCGTTGCGAAACTTTGGGAGTAAGCTGCTTTCTAAGCATGCTGAGCTTATTGCCGCATAAGTTATTTTTTCCGCTCGTCGTTTTATTTTTATACATTGAGAAGCCCTCCGTCATAGGTGGTGTCAAATAAAATGACATTCACTACTTGTCATTATTTTTAGTTTATGTTAAAATAGTTGAAAATATGACATCTTGTAGATGTCAGTTTTAAACTATTGTAGAATGATGGGAGTGGACAATATGTATAGTTTAAATGAATGCTGCATGCTTGTTGGGATAGTGCCCTTGCTTCTGGGGCTCATCATTACAATTTGTATTGCTATAGTGCAGATCTGCATGTCTTTGAAGAGATGACCGATAACCGGCTGGCCGGGTTATCGGTTTTTTATTTTGAAATAGCACTTGACCCTGACCTTGGAGGAGACTGTAGGATATCTTTGTAAGGAGGAAAATAGGATGGAATCATGTATGAAGGTAAAGAATCTTACGAAGAGATTTGGAAAGAGAGTCGTGGTGGATAGGCTGTCGTTTCATGTGAGCAGGAAGGAAGTGTTCGGCCTGCTCGGTCCGAACGGGGCCGGCAAGAGTACGACGATTGAGACAGCTCTCGGGCTAAAAAAAGCGGATGGCGGCACAGCCGAAATCGTAGGGATGAATCCTGCGGCAAAGAGGAAGAAGATATTTGAGCGTGTCGGCGTACAGCTCCAGTCATCTAATTTTCAAAACAATATACGGGTGGAGGAGATATGCGAAGAGCTGTCCGCACTCTATAAGTCTCCGGCTGACTACCGGGAACTTCTTCGCCAGTTCAAGCTTGAAGAATTCTTGAGGCAGCCGGTAGATAAGCTGTCGGGCGGAGAGCGGCAGAAGCTGTCCGTCATCCTTGCCCTGCTTCCGGGGCCGGAGCTTGTATTTCTGGATGAACTTACGACAGGACTTGACGCGGCGGCCCGCAGGGAAGTATGGCAGACGTTGAAAGGATTAAAGGAAAGAGGGATGACGATATTCCTCACGACGCATTATATGGAAGAAGCAGAGAGCCTGTGTGACCGTATTATGCTCATAAAGCAGGGAAAAGAGATTATTACAGGGACAGTAGAAGAAGTCGTGGAAAACAGTCCGTACGATAACCTTGAGGATGCATATCTCTGGTATATGGAAGAGGAGGGAAAGAGATGAGACGTTTTTGGACATTATATAAGATAGAACAGAAACTGGGGTTCCGCTGCCCGGACGGCCTGATATTCGGGGTCGCCATGCCTGCCGGCATTCTCGTGCTCATAGCAGTTATCGCAGGGGAAAAGGCAGCAGGCGGTGGGAACTATACATTTCTTCAAAGTGCGTTTGCTTCGTTGACGGCAGTAGGAATCTGTGCAAGCGCTTTTATGGGAATCCCCCTGACCATAGCCGATTATCGGGATAAAAAGATCCTAAAGCACTTTTTTGTCACGCCGTGCAGTCCGATGGCATTGCTGGCGGCAGTAGTTACCTGTGGGACGGTGACCGCGCTCATTTCCTGTGCGGCGGTTTCGATAATTTCTGTGGCCGCATTTGGATACAGGATGGAAGGAAATGTATTGCTGTTTGCGTGCGCATACCTGCTGGTCATGGCGGCCATGTACAGCATCGGCATGCTCATAGCAGGACTGTGCAGGACCGTTAAGATTGCAAACGTGGTAACGACAGCAGTGTATTTTCCGATGCTGTTCTTATCCGGAGCTACCATACCGTTTGAGCTGTTTCCGGAACGACTTCAGAAAGTGGCATCCGTGCTTCCTCTGACGCAGGGAATCAAGCTGATGAAAGAGATATCCATGGGCGGGCAGGTGGAAGATACTGCCGGAATCGTGGTACTGCTTGCGGCAATTACTATTATCTGCTGCTGTCTTACAAAATTTACATTTCGATGGGAATAATCGGTAGTATAATTATATATCGGGAGGTGTGATATGAAAAAGGAACATTGCTGTGAAAATAAGCCGGGGGATAAGCTCTATAAGATTGGAATGTTCGCAGCCATGAATCATGTGACGATAAAAGCATTGAGATATTATGACGAACAAGGCCTGCTTAAGCCTGTCTATGTAGATGCCGATTCGGGATACCGCTATTACACGGCAGGGCAGCTGCCGATCATGCATCAGATTCTGGCCCTGCGTGGCATGGGCTTTTCTCTGGAAGAGATAAGGTCCATACAAAAAGGCACTTCTGAGAAGGCGCTGCTGGCGGCCAGAAAGCAGCAGCTTCTAACTGAGATTGCAGAGAGGACCGCCAGGCTTGCCCAGGTAGAGAGCTACCTGTCTGCCGATAAGATAGAATCGGAAAATCATGTACTCATAAAGAAGCTGCCGGAGGTGATCATAGCTTCGGTGGAGACGACACTCCACGGCTATGAGGACCTGTTTAATCTCATGCCTCCCATGGGACAGGAGATGGAACGTCTCGGATGTATCTGTGCCGAGCCGGAATATTGTTTTACGATATACCATGACGGCGGGTACCGGGAAGAGGACATCAATGTCGAGATCTGCCAGGCCGTCACTGAGAAAAGGCAGGATTCAGAGACGGTAAAGTTCAAGGTGATGCCGGCGGTAGAGACCGCCGCATGCATCCTCCACAAAGGTTCTTATGAAGGATTTCCGGAGGCTTATGGTCAGGTGCTCCGATTCGTGGAGAACAATGGGTATGAGATATGTGGAAATCCGAGGGAATCGTATATCGACGGCGTATGGAACAAGGAATCAGAAGAGGAATGGCTGTCGGAGATTCAGTTTCCGGTAAAGAGAACAAGTGCAGAACCGCTGTAAAAAAATAAAGATTAACAGTGTATCGAATTGACAAATGCGGGGAAATCATGCAATATGGATTTGAGAAAGTACCCTTCCGGGAGATTGGAGTATGCGACATGCTGTTAATAAAAAATGCCGAAGTCTATGCGCCGGCCAGTATTGGAAAAAAAGATATTCTTATATGTAATGAAAAGATAGAGATGATAGAAGACAATATAGAAGGACTGCCTGGAAACTGCCGGGTGGTGGATGGAGAAGGACTTCTCCTCGCCCCGGGGATGATTGACCAGCATATCCATGTGACCGGGGGAGGCGGAGAAGGCAGCTTCCACACCCGTACCCCGGAACTTGCCATGTCCGAGATGATAAGGGGGGGGATTACCACGGCAGTCGGCCTTCTCGGCACCGATGGCATAACGAGAAGCGTGGAGAACCTGTACGCTAAGACGGCTGCGCTGAACGAGGAAGGGGTTTCTGCATATATGCTCACCGGGGCCTACGGATATCCGGGGCCATCCATAACAGGTGAACCTGACAGAGATATCCTGTTCGTCAAAGAGGTGCTTGGAATGAAGCTTGCGCTGTCCGACCACCGGGCACCCAACGTGACCCCGGAACAGCTGATGCAGATTTCAAGCCGGGTCAGAGTGGCAGGCATGCTGAGTGGGAAGCCGGGAGTGGTCGTACTTCATATGGGGGATGCGCCGGAAGGGCTGGAACCGGTATACGAAGTCCTTAAAATGAGCACGCTTCCGATCCGCAACTTCCGTCCCACCCATGTGAACCGCAACAAGGCACTTCTTGAAGCCGGATACGGATTCCTTGAAAAAGGCGGCTATGTAGATTATACATGTGGGATGAAAGGGCAGCCTTCACCGGGCCAATGTATCGCGGAGGCGTCAAAAAGAGGGCTTCCGCTTGCACATATTACAATCAGTTCCGACGGTCACGGCAGCTGGTCAAGCTATGATGAAGACGGGACGCTTCTGGATATCGGCGTATCGGGAGTGGACAGCCTGTACAAAGAGCTGCGGCTTATGGTCAAGAATCTGGGCATGCCCCTTGAAGATGCCCTCGGATATGTGACCTCCCATGTGGCGGAAGCGCTCGACATGTACCCGAAGAAAGGCTGCATAAAAGAAGGGGCGGATGCGGATATACTGCTCTTTACAGAACATCTGGATCTTCACACGGTGATAGCGAGAGGCACGGTTATGATGGAAGGCGGGGTTTTGAAAAAGATGGGCACATATGAAAGCTAGGATTATGAGCCGATATCACAGCACGGGCACCCCGCCTTCCCGGAGGCTGCACTACAGAACGGCTAAACGGCTGACGGCACTTCGGGATTGTTATTAGAAAAGTTCTGCAGTATCACGAGCGGCTGGTAAGAGCTTTTATTTACTATCTTGACGCCCTTCTTCGCGGCAGCCTCAGATATGAAGTATTCATCCCCTGTGACATCTCCGTAGCGGATAAGCTCGGGAGTCTCGCACTCGAACACGCCGAACGCCCCATGACCCTGGACGATGACAGCGCAGTAGCATGCCTGGTCGGTCAGGGTATAGCTCTGCCCCGGCAGGACGGTCACTTCTTTGGCGGCGACCCAGTCGTTGGCGTAGGCAATCCATTTCTCTGACGCCGCAGGCGTTTCGCATTTTAATCTTGGTGCCCGGAAGTACGTCTCTTTATAGTCGGGTCTTGTACTTTCTTCCCAGTCAATCTGATTGAAAATAGCATCCAGGTCTTCCTTTTCCTCTTCCGGTGCACAGTCTGTGAGGAGATTATGAGGATTGACTTCTCCCATCGTAACATTTTCCATGATCGTATTCACGTCACTGTTCCACTGTGGTTCAAAAGTAACGACGGATGCGGGAGCGTGGATTACGCCTGCAGGCGTATACCAGCCGGTCCCGAGCTGTATGCGGTAAGCGCGGGAAAGCTCTGTAATCCTATTGTCTTTTGTGTCATAATTTTCCAGGCATTCCATGACCTCCTGCTTTGTGGTAGAGGGGTCAAAGCCAAAATACGTAAGAGGAAAACGTCCGAGATAGCTGCAGTTATACTGGGGCGGGAAATAATAAGCCTCAGGTTTGCCGTGCATGCCTATCCTGGCAGCTTTTTCCTCTGTCAGATGAAGATGGTGGAACAGCGGCTTGTCATAGTCATAGAGCTTGGCAAATGTCGGCCACGTACCATACTTAGACATAAGGGCGTCCCCAATCAGGTCGCTCCCTAGTTCATCCACATAGTCTTTGAAAAGGCGGACGGATCTTGTGGCGGAATCCTCCAGGACAAAGCTCATCCCTTCTGTTTCACCGGTCTTGGGGCCGTTCAGTGCCCTTGCAAGAGAGCCGAGCCATCGTTCGCAGATGCCGCCGCGGTCCATGCCAAGGGCATAGTAGTCATCGGGGTGCAGCCGGAGCCTTCTGCCCGGTTCGTTAAAGCTGCGTGGGACCCAGGAAGGCATCAGGTGCAGGATGCCCTCCCCGTGCTCCAATACATTTCTTACATTGCTCATAATGATTTCCTCCTTCAGAATATTTATTTGCTATATGTATTTAGTACCAATGGTAAAGAAAATAAATTTCATATACAAGTTCAAAATATAGCTTTTGAATTATAATAGCACAAAAAATATAAAATTAAAATACGAAATAATAGACAAAATGACCGATTTATAAAAAAATATTTCATATGATTATTGACAATGTTTTTTCTGTAAGATAAGATAATCGTACAAACAATAAAACCTTCACAGAACAGAAGGTGTACGCACAAGGAGGAAGTAATATGTTGCTGAACATGAAAGATCTGTTGGCGGTAGCTAACAGAGAAAACTTTGCCGTGCCGGCTTTTAATATTGGTACGGGACAGATATTGAACGGTGTTATGGATAAGTGCGAAGAGCTGAAAGCACCTGTCATCCTTGCCATTCATCCGAATGAGCTGGAATTCCAGGGGGACAGCTTCCTGAAGATGTGTATCGACAGGGCCGCCGGCTCGCCCGTTCCGGTCTGCATCCATCTGGATCACAGCGGATGGGAACCGATTGTCAGGGCCGTAAGGGCCGGTTTTACTTCTGTAATGATAGATGCCTCTTCTCTGCCGTTTGAAGAGAATGTTGCCATTACAAAGAAGGTGTGCGACCTGGTGCATCCGCTTGGAGTATCTGTAGAAGGAGAGCTAGGGACTATCGGCACCACGGACGGGGATACCGAAGGCGGCACGGAGGATATCATATATACGAAGCCGGAGGATGCGGTGCGCTTCGTGGAAGAGACGGGATGTGACACGCTTGCGGTTGCCATAGGAACGGCCCACGGGATCTATCCTGCAGGGATGAAGCCAGAGCTCAGGCAGGAACTGCTGAGCGATATAAAAAGCAGGGTAACGGTACCCCTTGTGCTTCATGGAGGCTCGGGAAACGAGGATTCAGAGATTGCAGAAGCGGTCCGGCGGGGAATCAATAAGATCAATATATCTTCCGACATTAAGGATGCGTTCTACCAGGAACTGAGAAAGACGCTGCAAGACCAGAAGATCCGTGAGCCGTTTGAACTTTATCCGGCAAGCGTCACAGCCATGAATAAAGTGATCGAGCACAAAGTAAGGCTGTTCAACGATGACGATAAAGTCAAATATTACTCATTGAATGAAATGCTGTAATGCTTTATGATGAAAGAAAAGAATCATAGATTCGGAAGTAGGACGGTGTTTTATTATGGATAAACGTGGGAATTCTGTACTGGAAAATATCAAGGCCAATTATGAAAAATTATTTTCTGCGGAAAAGAAAGCTGCCGCATATATACTGGCAAATCCGGAACAGGCTATCATGATGAATATATCTGAACTGGCCAGGAAGAGCGGAAGCAGCGAAGCTACGGTAGTACGTATGTGTAAGCATGTGGGCTATCAGGGGTACTACCAGATGCGTCTGCTGATGTCCCATGATCTGGGGAAGGCAAGACCCACGTATGATGAGAATGAGATGCTGAGTTCTGCAAGGAGAATCTTTGATTCCAGTGCCGCGAGAGTAGCAGCACTGGAGGAGGCTATCGATCTTGAGCTGCTGGTTAAGGCAGTACGGCTGCTGCGTTTGAGCCGGATGGTCTTTGTCGTCGCTGCGGGAAACACGAGCCCCATCGCGACAGACCTGGGATTCCGCCTGGAACGTTGCGGGATTCCCTGTTCGTATTCTATGATTCCGGAACATTTCCTGAATCATGTCAGCCTTGGAACGAGTGATGATACGATTGTCGCTATCTCCAGGTCCGGCGCTTCCAAACAGGTCGTACAGGCCATGGAGCTGGCCATGAAAAAGCAGATGCACAGTATCGTGATTACGGGCGAGAAGGATACGCAGCTGGCGGAACACGCGGATTGTGTGATACAGATTGTGGATAAGAAAAAGCAGGCGCTTGACACGGAGCCGGATTCCCATCTTCTGGAGATGGCAGTGAGCGACGCGCTTCTCTATATCAATCGTCATTTTGATGCCTTGACCCAGAATGCAAAGGACGATAATAAGGAGGCAGGCTACGGCGACGACGTAGAATTGCTGCTGAGTGAATATAAGCTGTAAAAAAGCGGAGGATACAGATGGCTTACATAGATAAATACAGGAACTACCTTGAGTCGGTGCCGGATGTCATCGAACGGTGCCGTGCGTCCAAAAAGAGGCCCGTGCTGGCCTATACGAGTAATCTGGACGCCATAGTAAAATGGGATGTGGATAGCTTTAACAGATTGCTGGAACGATATCTGGAGGAAGAACCGTGCTGTGAGGAAGGAGAGGCCGTTGGAAGCATGCAGGATTTTGCAAAGATCGTGAGCTACTATGCAGTGAACGGACTTGGGGGAGAGGTGGAGATAACATCCGGCGGGGTTATCGAGAGGCTGAAGGACTATTTTGACATATATTACGGACTTGGGGGGACATGCGCGCAGGGTGCCGCCGCGCTTGGCACGTTAGGGGTGCCGGTGCTGATCCACATTACGGACCGGTCGCGGGAAGTGGTCAAATGGCTGGAGGACAAAAGGATAGAATCGGTGAAAGGACACAGAAGTGTTCCGATAAAGGAGTGCGTGACCGGGGAGGAGCCTTTGATTCACCTGATTATGCAGTACGACAAAGGAGATGTAATCAGGTGTGGAGACAGGGAATACGAGGTGCCGGTTTCAAACCGCCTGATTATGGGATATGACAAGGTGCACAAGGTTATGCCGGTAAGACAGGATTTTCTGGAATATCTGGAAGAGCATGCCCAGATGATGTGCTCCTATGATATCTCGGGATTCAATGCCATAGTGGAGCCGGAAGTCCTGAAGGAGCGTGCCGGAGAGCTGGCGAAGCATTACAGGACATTAAGATCAAGGAACCCGCAGCTTAAGATATATTTTGAAAGCGCTCACTTTATCAGTGCCGGATGCAGGGATTTGTTGTATGACACGCTTGCCGGACATATGGATATTATGGGAATGAATGAGGAAGAGCTGGTGGATCTGGCGGGTAAGAAAGCCTGTCCGGTAGACAAGGATGACATCAGATCTGTAATAAAAGGTCTGGATCATATGCTGGAGCTGTACCCGGTGAAAGGAATCGTGATGCACAGCAAGGACTATGCGCTGTATTACGGCGAGATGATGGAAGGGGTGGACGTTGAGATGGGGCTTACGCTTGGGAGTCTGATGTCTGGGACACGGGCACGCATCGGGCGTTATGGTACCATAGACGACTGCAGGGAAAGCCTGAAGCTTCCATTAAGTCCCACAGGAATCAGGTTTGTGCAGGCTCTGGATGAGATGGAGCTGCAACATGAGGCTGTGCTTGTACCTTCGCGGTATATGGAGAAGCCGAGATATACCATTGGGCTTGGAGATACCTTCGTAGCCGGAATGCAGCTATGTTTTATGTAATAGTTCTTTTTTTTGACTGTTTAGTGAAAAATAATTTCACATTATAACGCATGAATTGTAATTAATAACTAAAAAATGTAATTAAAATGTGGGATAATTAACAAAAAATGCAGTTATATGAAATTATATTTCATATTTACATTGACATTTAAGTTTTGGATTGATATGATTTTTTCAGAGACTAAGATGCTTCCTGTACAGAAGCGACGGAAGTACGTAAGGCGAGAATGAGGTGAGATATTTGGAAGAGAAGGCGAGAGAAGGCGAAGCATATGTATTGGAATGCCGCGGCATCTCCAAAGCGTTCGGAGGCACACAGGCCCTTAAGGATGTCAATCTGTTTGTGAGGCCTGGAGAGGTACATGCGCTTCTCGGAGAAAACGGTGCCGGCAAGTCTACCCTGATGAAGTGCATTATCGGGCTTCACCAGCAGGATGAGGGAACGATTCGGTTTGAAGGCAGGCCATATACCGCCAGGGGGCCGGTAGAGGCGCTGAATGCAGGGATATCGATGATACATCAGGAACTGAATCCGGAGCCCCACCTGACGATAGCAGAGAGCGTGTTCCTCAAAAGGGAAGACACAAGAGGTATCTTTCTGAATAAAAAGGCGCAGAACGAACGGGCGGAAGACATCTTAAAAAAGTTTAACTTTCCACACGGCGCCAAGACCTTGATGAAAGAGCTGACACTGGCACAGATGCAGATGGTAGAGATTATCAAGGCAGTATCCTGCAATGCCAGGCTGATTATCATGGATGAGCCCACTTCATCCCTTGACAGCGAAGAGACGGAGCATCTGTTCCATACCATTCGCGAGCTGAAGGAAAAGGGTGTGGCAATTATCTATATATCCCACAGGATGGAAGAGATATTCCGAATCAGTGACCATGTTTCCGTATTCAGGGACGGTACATATATCGGAGAGCGGACTATGGAAGGGGTCACCCGTGATGAACTGATCTCCATGATGGTAGGACGTAAAGTGGAAAATGTATTTCCAAAGACAGCCTGTGATATCGGCGACGTGGTGTTTAAAGTGGATAAGCTTTCCGGCAAGGGGTTCGAGGATATCAGCTTTGAGGTGAGGAAAGGCGAGATACTTGGGATTTCAGGCCTGGTAGGCTCGGGACGGAGTGAAACGATGCGGGCCATATTCGGAATGGACCCTGTTACGGGGGGCAGAATCTTTCTGGAAGGCAGGGAAATTAAGATAAGAAAACCAAGCCAGGCCATCCGGTATGGAATCTGCATGGTGAATGAAGACAGGAAAAACTATGGCCTGGCTCTCCACCGGTCGATACGGGAAAATATGACGCTGCCCACGCTGCCGATGAAACAGAAGGCGCCGATACTCAACAAGAGGCAGGAAGAGAAAGAATGCCTGGAGATGGGCAAGATGCTGACTCTGAAGTCGGCCAGTATCGAGCACGATGCATTTTCTTTAAGCGGCGGCAATCAGCAGAAGGTCGTGCTGGCCAAGTGGCTGCTTGCCAATCCGAAAGTATTGATTCTGGATGAACCTACAAGAGGGGTTGACGTGGGTGCAAAATCGGAGATTCATACGCTGATGTGCGAGTTTGCTGCTAGAGGGATGGCTGTCATCATGATATCCTCAGAGCTGCCGGAAGTGATGGGTATGAGCGACCGCATTATCGTCTATCACGAAGGGAAGATCAACGGGGAAGTCTCCCGTGATGAAATATTAAACGGAAGCGCGGACCAGGAGACGATTCTGGGTAAGGCATTCGGCGGAAAATAGGAGGTAGAGCCAATGGCAAAAGACAAAGGCAGCATCATCGGAATGGACAGAGAGAAATTCCGCATGTTTATGGGTAAATATGGAATCGGTGTAATCCTTCTGATTATGATGGTTTTTATATCTGTCATGGAACCGTCATTCAGAAGCACGAGCAATATGATTAATGTTGCGACGCAGGTATCTATCAACGCGATGATTGCATATGGCATGTGCCTGGCAATCACGACAGAAGGAATCGACCTGTCTGTAGGAGCCCAGCTTGCGCTCGTGAGCTGTGTCCTCGGACAGCTGATATCCGGGAAAGGGTGGAATATTGCGGCAGCAATCATCGTGGCGCTTCTCGTGTCCACGCTGTGGGGATTTATCAACGGATTTCTGATATCCAAGTTCAACATGTTCCCGTTTGTAGTGACGTTGTCTACCCAGTTGATCATCCGAGGCTTTGCCCAGGTAATCAGCGGGGGCCAGGCAATCCCGATAACGGACATGGCATTCAAGAGTATCTACTCAGCCAAAATCGGACCGGTGCCATTCCCCATTCTCGTCCTGATACTGGCAACGCTTCTCATGTACACGTTACTCCACTGGACCAAGTTCGGACGGTATGTATTTGCAGTGGGCGATAATATGCAGGCGGCGATTGCTTCAGGCGTAAGTATTATAAAGACGAAGACGGCGGTCTATGCCATATCAGGTCTTCTGGCAGGGATAGCAGGCATTATCTTTACGGCCAAGACTGCCTCTGCCCAGTCCAATATAGGTATCGGGTATGAGACGGACGCGGTGGCGGCCTGCGTGCTAGGAGGCACCTCATTTGCGGGCGGCGTTGCCACGGTGCCCGGAGTACTTATGGGGATATTCATTATAGGCTTCATCTACAACGGCATGAACCTGATTGGGATTGATTCCTATTACCAGTCCATGACAAAAGGTGCGGTTATCATAGGAGCCGTGCTTCTTGACATGGTGATGAACAAAAAGAACAGCTAGTTTGCCGGGTGATAGTTAGGAGGCGGGAGGAGCCTCTTGATTATAAAGAGTTTATTCAAATTAGAAGGAGGAACGAAAATGAAAAGAAAAGTGTTAAGCGTACTGCTCTGCGTCATGATGACAGCCGTATTGGCGGCCGGATGCGGTTCAGACAACAAGGATGAAGGTAAAAAAGACGACAAGGCCAAGACAGAAGATGCAAAAGTCGGCGACGTGAACGGAGACGGCAAGATAATCTGCGGATATATCTCCAAGAATATCGTTGACCCGTTCCACGCCCCGATTAATGATTATGCTAAGGAGACGTTTGATGGGCTGAAGAAGGATGGAACGATTGATGACTGGACGGGTATTCTGGATGGCGAGACGGATGCCAACAAGCAGATTGACCGCGCCGACGAGTGTATTGCGAAGAACTGTGATTATGTAATCATCCTGCCGGCGGAAGCGAGCGCTTCCGATGCGGCTGTCACCAAGATGGCCGATGCAGGCATCAAGGTGATTGTCGTTAATTCCAAGACAGACAGTACGGACGATGTGGCGATGGCCTATGTAGGCCCGAACGATGTGGAAGCGGGCGAGATGCTGGCACAGTGGGTCATCGATAATGTGCCGGACGGCGGAAAATATGCGCACTGCCAGGGCGTTATCGGCAATTCCGCCCAGATTCAGCGGGGAGAAGGCATAGAGAATATCATGAAGGATAACGGCAAGTTTGAATCCGTTGGGGATTTCCCGTGTGAATGGCAGGCGGATAAGGCGGCCAATGTAGCGACAGATATGATGAACCAGTACAAAGATGAACTGAAGGCGATCATCTGTGACAACGACGATATGTCCTCGGCGGCTCAGAAGGCATGCAACGACGCGGGGAGAGAAGATATTGTCTGCGTAGGCGTGGATGGGAATGAGAATCCGCTGCAGATGGTAAAAGACGGCGAAATGGGTGCCACGGTGCTGCAGGATGGTCCTGCACAGGTGGAAGGAGCCATAGATCTGATAAAGAAGGCCTTAAACGGTGAGGCGACAGAGAAGGAAGTCATGATATCTTTTGTGCTTGTAACGAAAGACAATGTTGATGAATATCTGAAATAATCCACGTAAGAAAGGGAGTGCATCTGGCACTCCCTTTCTCTCATGTGATCTTTCGGCAGGACAGCTGCTGCGTCACCGGCCTTCCGTAAATTCCTGAAATACATCGGCCACGCGCTGCATATCGTCCCTTGTAAAGCGCTGGTCGCAGCTGATGGACATGATATGTTCATAGATGTAATGTGCGCCAGGATACTTTTCGATGTCTATGAAGGGTGGTACAGGCCAGTATACTTTCGGCGGTATGCCGGCGGCTGCCAGGTGCTTCATGAGGGATTCCCTGTCTTCGCAGAGGAAGGGGAAGAACATAGGGCAGGTGTCCTGCGGAAGATGGGGAAATACAGGCCGTACCGATGGATTGTCAGGGAGATGCTCCAGCAGATACGCATAATTACCGCGGCGCTTCTTGACGGCCTCGGCAAGCGGGTAATGGAGGATTGTCTGAAGGGATTCGCCGTCGCCTTCCTGCATGTCGAAGATTTCCCGCAGCATCCATTCTGCTTCCCAGAATGCATCGGCACTCTTCTTATTCAAGGCCTCGTCTCCGGTTCTCTCGTATTCTTCTCTTGTCCGGAGCGCCCTGTCCCTTATCTTGAGATGCTCTTTATCTGCGGGGACGGGCGATACGCCAAAGCGTCCGGTGCGTTTGAACGCCAGTCCCCCGGAGGTTACCCCCATCCATTTGCGGAGGCTGACCGCGACATAGTCAGTGTCGGGGCAGGGCCCGGACGGTGAGAAGGCTGTGTGGGTCGTGTCCTGCATGACCGTCACGCCCCGGTCCCTGCATGTTCTGACAAAATCAGTATCAAAAGTAGAAAAGCCGTAATAGCCGCAGATGAGCAGAAAGCTGATCTTGTCAATGAGGCTGTCGTCAAACTGCGGTACGAGGCTCTGGTCTACGTCGTAGTAGTAGATCTTATATCCTGCTTTGACGAAACAGCCGCTTACCGTCTCGCACGTATATGCCGGGAGATAAGCTGTCCGTTTCGTATCTGTGAGCATGGAATCCTGCAGGCAGAGATAGATGGCACAGCGCCCGGACATGAGGTGGCTTACGCCGCCTGCGTCCGGACAGACGAGGTCTATGTAACCGTTTGTTTCAGAACTGTTCTTTTCGTAGGGGAAGAACCCTCCTATTTCCATATGTGATACCTCCTGTGATTATTATATATTCTGGTACTTGAATTGGCTTTGGCTGCGCCGGCTCAGGACGACAGGGTCTTTTTGAAGTCTTTTCGCTCCGCCTCCGGAACCATGTCGATGACGAGGCAGGACGCGAGAAGATTCAAGGCTGTCATCGGCAGCGTCAGCGAGTTGTAGAACATCTTCGTCGAAGTCTTGCATAGGAGCAGGTGGGTACTGTGCTCGGCCGCCGGCGAAGAGATGCTGTCGGTGATGGTCAGGATAGGGACGCCTGTGTCGGCCGCTTTCCTGGCAATGCTCCCCATCGGGTAATAATACTTGGGGAAGGAAAAGAAGATGACAAGGTCACCCTCGCAGAGATGCTGCAGGCGGTTCTGCGTCTCGGCCAGGTCGGCCAGATCGATGAGGGTCGCTTTGAAATATAAAAGCCGGAGCCTTGCTTCCAGAAATTCACCGAGTATCTTGGAGATGTCATGGGCAAAAATAAAAATCCGTCTGCTCTTTTTGATCTGCCCGGCGGCAGCCACGATGGATTCCGGATTGAATGAAGCTGAGAAATCAGCGACCGCGGCTGCTTCCTGACGGCAGATGTCTGTCAGCAGCGCCTCCTTTGCGGAGCAAGACGCATGTTCAGGTGGAAAATAAGCCGGCGCAGAGAGCAGGCGTATCATATGCTGGGTGTATTCCCTGAATTCATTCTTAAGCTCCAGGAAGCTGGAACAGCCTATTTTTTCACAGAAGCGCAGCAGGGTCAGCTCGGAAGAGGCTGTCTGCTGGCTCAGCTGGGCCAGAGTGATATAGCAGACGTCCTCTGGATTTTCCATCAGATAGTCTGCGATTCCCTTCTGCTTCTTTGTCAATGCGGGATACATATCCCGGATTCTCTGTAATATGTCCATGTTGTTTCCTTTCCATATATAGTACCCTTATAAAAAACAGACGGCGGTGATACGCCATAAACTGCCTATAAAATAAATATAAAGAATCCATAAACATTTTGCAAGTAAATACTTTACAATTTTGCTGTTATATGTATAATAATAATTAAAAAGTAAAGTAAATACTTTATTTTTTGAGAATTCTGTATATCTCATGACAAATAAAGTAGGTCAGCTTTGCAGAAGGAAGTACAAAAAGGGAGGAGAGAAGCAGCAATGAAAAAACTATTTGAAAAACACTTTGAGCGCACATGGCTTGTAATCTTTCTGATCATGTTCGTTATCATCATGATTCCGTTTCCGTTCTTTTACAGCGAAACCTATATTCCGGCTATAGGAGGGATTCCCTCATATATCTTCGGATGGTTCGTACATACGGCGGTTACGTTTGCCCTGATTATCGTCTATTACAGAATGTGTATGAAGCGAAAAGAGTACCACGTGTATGATGAGAAGAACGAGGAAGTTACGGAAGGGGGAGAGGAATAATGTCTGAAGCAATCCAACCATCACCGGCACCATTTTACACGGTTCTGGTTATATATCTAGGTATTATGGCATTTATCGGCTGGTACGCCAGCAGAAAGACGAAGAGTCTCGGCGATTTCTTCGTCCTCAGCGGAAAAGCAGGTGTTATCGTAAGCGGTATCGCTTATTTTTCCACACAGTTTTCTATGGGTACGTTCCTAGGGACACCAGGAACGATATATGGGGTAGGATATGCCGGCATGGCTATCTCTGTACCGGGCGCTGTCTTCTGTATGATTCTGCCGGCGCTGCTGATAGGAAGAAAGCTCGTGACGCTCGGGCATGAATATGGTTTTCTTACGATGGCGGATTATCTGACCGACCGTTATCACTCCAGATCCATGAGCGGCGTACTCGGCGTCATGATGCTGTTTTTCCTCATCCCGATGATGGGAGCACAGATTATCGGCGCGGGAGTCATCGTGCATGTATTTACCGGCCTGCCTGAGTGGGTAGGGGTTGTAGGAATGGGAGTCATCGTTATACTATATTGTATGAGCGGCGGAATGAAGGGGGCGATGATGACCGATGTCATCCAGGGTTCCCTTATGATAGGAACCGCGGTTGTTACATTTATTGTATCAATCGTAATGGGAGGCGGCTTTGACAATATCAACAGTACGCTTCAGAATATGAATGAATCATACCTGACCTTCCCCGGGGCTAACGGGTATATGCCGTGGGCTTACTACGTGTCCAACATCGTGCTCTGGTCCTTCTTCACGATGGGGCAGCCCCACCTGTTTACGAAATTCTTTACGATGAAGGACCATAAGACGATGTTCAAGGCCATACTGCTCGGTACAGGAGGGATGTTTGTCTCCGCCACGCTGATCGAATGGGCCGGCGTCAATGGAATCGCGTCCATCCAGAATATTGAGAAGGCGGACCAGATTGTTCCTATGATTCTGCAGAGAGGGCTGAATCCGTTCCTGGCCTCCCTGTTCATCGCCGGAATCGTGGCGGCAGGAATGTCTACCATCGACGGCATCCTTGTCACTACGACCGGAGCCGTGACACGTGATATCTATCAGAAGATAGTGAACAAGAAGGCGACAGATGAGAGCGTCATGAAATTGTCCAAAGTTGTCACCATATTGATTGGCCTGGTCGTTATACTCTTTGGCGTATTCCAGCCCGGCAGCATCTTTGAGATCAACTTGTTTGCCTTTTCCGGAATGGCGGTCTTCGTCGTGCCGATCCTGTTTGGAATGTACTGGAAGAAATCGACGGCCCCGGGCGCCATAGCTGCTGTGGCGGTAGGCGTGATCGCTCTTCTTAGCTTTACGCTTATTCCGGAAGTGAAGGAACTGGCCCATGGATTCCATGCACTGTTCCCGGCGACGATACTCGGCGCAGTCACGATGGTAATTGTCAGCAAGCTGACACAGGCTCCGCCGCAGGAGACCATTGACCGGCACTTCAAACTGTTACAGAAAGGTTAGTGCCATATAAAAGAGGAGGTAGTTAGATGTATCTTGGTAAGATGACGACAGCCCAGGCAAAAGAGGCGTTTCAGAAAGACCCGGTGCTTGTGATACCGGTGGGAAGCACGGAGCAGCACGGCGCCCAGTGTGCGCTTGGAACAGATTATATGGTGCCGACATATCTGGCGGACCATGTGGCTGACATGGAAGATGTGATCATTGCTCCTACGGTTCCGTACGGCGTCTGTCCTTATCACCTGAGCTTTGAAGGCAGTATCAATATCGGATATGAGGGGCTGTATATGGTTCTGCACGGAATCATGGACTCGCTTATGCAGCATGGGGTGAAAAGGTTTGCCATACTGAACGGACATGGCGGCAATACGCCTTCCATCGACCGCGCGGCGCTCGAAGTCTATCATAAGGGCGGTATCTGCGCCAGCATAGACTGGTGGAGCCTTGTGGCAGAGCTGGATGAGAAGTTCCGGGGCGGCCACGGCGATATCCTGGAGACGTCCGCTATGATGGCGGTCGACCCGGATGCGGTGCACCTGGAGCTTGGGCAGCCTATGAATCCGCAGCATCCTTCCGATAATGTAGAGGCTGCCTATATACAGGCGGTCCGCTATAAGGGCGGCACGGTCCGCCTTGTGAGAGATACGAAAGAGATAGCTCCAAGCGGGTGGTTCGGTCCGTTTGACCCGAAGGATTCGACGGCTGAACTCGGGCAGGAAGCGCTTGATATATCCGTTGCGTTTATCCGGGGATTCCTGGAGGAAATGAAAGAGTTTGCATGTAAGTAGAAGAGGAGTAAGAGACCAATCTCCGGCTGTGCGACAATGTGTGCACAGCCGGAATATCTTGCAAAGCCTCATCAGATACAATTCTAAAAAGTTATTCTTTGAAAGTTACTTGACAGTCGAAGCGTTACATGATAATATGAGGAAGTATTTTAAATGAGATTTGGATTCACATATTTTTGTAAGTCATGATATCTTAATTTGATGATTTACAAAAATATGTGATTTTTGATTTTAACGAGAAATATAATAAAATATCAGGAGGTATCTTTCATGAATAAAGGTACAGTAAAGTGGTTTAACGCACAAAAAGGATTTGGATTTATCACAAACGAGGCAGACGGAGAAGATGTATTTGTACATTTTTCAGGTATCGCATCAGATGGTTTTAAATCATTAGAGGATGGCCAGTCAGTAACATTTGATATTACTGCTGGTAACCGTGGAAATCAGGCAGTCAACGTATACGCTGCATAGATGGATGCAAAAAGGTGCCCTGTGGACGATGGTCCACGGGCCCTTTTTTCGTTGAGCTGGTAAAAAGAGTGGATGAGAGGTTCACGGAACAGGAGAGTTCTCTGCTTGCTGAGATAGATCTTATTCAGGAAAGGAAGTTGAGATTATCAAGCAGAAGATAACCTGAGCGAAAGTGCTATAAAGCAAGAAAAAGACTTGCTTTTTTCCGGTATATATGATACAATATCCGAGCGAATGGAAGTAGGTCTTTTTTTTATGCCTAAAAACGGGCAGCCTCGCAAGCTGCCAGGTAACACGTTAATTAAGAAACATAAAGCGAGGTGGAAGTTGTGCGTACAAGAATCACATTGGAATGTACAGAATGCAAGCAGCGTAACTACAACATGACGAAGGATAAGAAAACGCATCCGGAACGCATGGAGACTAAGAAGTACTGTAAATTCTGCAAGTCACACACATTGCACAAGGAAACAAAATAGTCGCCGCAAAGGAGTGGATGTCATGGCTGAACAAAAAACTCAGAAGAAGAGCTGGTTCAAAGGACTTAAGGCAGAATTCAGGAAGATCATTTGGCCAGATAAGATGACACTTGCAAAACAGACAGCGGCAGTCGTTTCTGTGTCTGTTGTACTGGGAATCATTATCGCAGTTATTGATTTTCTCGTACAGAACGGAGTGGATTTATTAGTAAGATAGCACTGATAAACTGCAGGCAAGAAAGGTGATTTTATGTCAGAGGCAAAATGGTACGTTGTTCATACCTATTCAGGGTATGAGAACAAAGTAAAGGCCAACATTGATAAGACAATCGAAAACCGGCATCTGGAAGAACAGATATTAGAAGTCCGTGTTCCCATGCAGGATGTAGTGGAACTGAAGAACGGCGTCCAGAAGGCGACACAGAAAAAGATGTTTCCGGGTTATGTGCTCATCCATATGATTATGAATGACGACACATGGTATGTTGTCCGCAACACGAGAGGCGTGACAGGATTTGTCGGGCCGGGCTCCAAACCGGTTCCGCTGACGGATGCGGAGATGGCGCCGCTTGGAATCAAGCAGGAGAACATTGTCATTGACTTTGAAGTGGGCGATACCGTCCAGGTAATAGCCGGGGCATGGGCAGATACGGTTGGAGTAATCCAGGCGCTGAACATTCCAAAGCAGAGCCTGACGATCAATGTTGAGTTATTCGGCCGCGAAACGCCGGTAGAAATCAGTTTCGCAGAAGTAAAGAAAATGTAGTAGGAAGTGGGAGGGGCGTGTGACGTTCCCGCCAACACCACAAGGAGGTAATTGAAATGGCAAAAAAAGTAGAAGGTTATATTAAGTTACAAATACCTGCCGGCAAAGCTACACCGGCACCACCGGTTGGACCGGCTCTTGGTCAGCACGGTGTGAACATCGTTGAATTTACAAAGCAGTTCAACGCTAAGACGGCGGATCAGGGAGATATGATTATCCCGGTCGTAATTACAGTTTACAATGACAGAAGCTTCAGCTTCATCACAAAGACGCCTCCGGCAGCTGTTCTTATCAAGAAAGCCTGCAATATAAAGTCAGGTTCAGGCGTGCCGAATAAGACGAAAGTTGCTACGATTACAAAGGCTCAGCTTCAGGAAATCGCTGAACTGAAGATGCCGGACCTGAACGCTGCAACTGTAGAAGCTGCTATGAGCATGATAGCAGGTACCTGCCGCAGCATGGGTGTTAAAGTAGAAGAGTAAGAGTTAAAGCTGTATTGCCAATTGTAAATGTTAAATATGTGGGAGGGTTATCCCGACATTACCACGAGGAGGTTTTTTAGAATGAAAAGAGGAAAGAAATATATAGAAGCTGCCAAAGTTATCGAAAGAGGAACTCTTTATGATAAAGAGGAGGCGGTTTCATTAGTTAAGAAAACTGCAGTAGCTAAATTCGATGAGACTATCGAGGCTCATATCAGAACCGGATGTGACGGACGTCACGCTGACCAGCAGATTCGTGGAGCGGTCGTACTGCCTCACGGAACAGGCAAGAAGACCAGAATCCTTGTATTTGCCAAAGATGCCAAAGCAGAAGAAGCAAAGGCCGCAGGGGCAGATTTTGTAGGAGCGGAAGAGCTTATTCCTAAGATTCAGAATGAAAACTGGTTTGAATTCGACGTAGTAGTCGCTACGCCAGACATGATGGGTGTGGTTGGACGTCTTGGACGTGTACTCGGACCAAAAGGCCTGATGCCGAACCCGAAAGCTGGAACTGTAACGATGGATGTTGCCAAAGCTGTCCAGGAAATCAAAGCCGGTAAGATTGAGTACAGACTCGATAAGACAAACATTATCCATGTGCCAGTAGGTAAAGCATCCTTTACCGAAGAACAACTTGCGGACAACTTCCAGACGCTTATTGATGCAATCAACAAGGCTAGGCCGGCAGCAGTAAAAGGTCAGTTCTTAAGGAGCGTGACACTTACTTCTACCATGGGACCTGGTGTAAAGATCAACCCTGCCAAGCTCGTTTAATTGTATCATATAATATGACCTCCCCGCCATCAAGGCGGGGAGGTCTTTTTCGATGTGCTGCCGCAGCTCAGCACGATGGAAGCCTTGAAGGCATGTCCGTCGTATTCGAATTGGGGTATCCCGTTATATTTTGACACGACGTCGAGAATGGAGACGATACCGATGCCTTTCCTGTCTCTGGCCTTTGTAGATAAAAAAGCGTTATCCTTTCTGCAGACCATGCCGTTGTAGCTGTTTTCTACTATGATTACGAGCGTACACTTGTGGACGGCATAGAGCTTGAGCCGGATGTACCTGTCTTCCTGCACCTGCCGCTGGCATGCTTCAACTGCATTTTCCAGCAGATTGCCAAGGACGATGCATGTATCCGTGTCTGAAAACGGGAGGTCCCGGTCCAGCTGTACGGACTGTGAGAAGGATATGCCATTCTCCCTGGAAAGCTCCACATAGTAGGACACGATAGCATTGATGACGGGATTATCGCAATAAGATGTCGGGCGGAGTGAATCCAGGCTGCATAAATAATTGCTAATGAATTCTCCCATGCCATCATAATCGTCTGCATCCAGACAGGCCTGAAGTGCGATGAGGGTATGCCTGAAGTCGTGGCGTATACGCATGGTTTCTTCTATGCGCTGCTGGATCATCTCTGATTGCTTCTGCTGCGCGGCAAACTGTGTTTCCGATACGTGGAGCTCTTCCTGGAGCTTTGCGTTCTTTGTGGCTTCCACGACCATCTTCAACGCAATCGTATATGTGAAAAAGGTCAGGATTATCCACAGTATCGGTATGAAGTATATATCATTGACTCCTGCAGCCTGCAGCCTTCTGGAGAATATCGGGAATATGGCCAGATAATAAAGCAGTCTGTTGCACATGGGGATTCCCCAGGATATGCGCCAGAAGGCCAGGTGCTCCGTCGTATCAAGTGCCGTACGCAGCAGCCGCTTGAAGAGCATCAGTATAAACGGGAACGTCAGCAGCGCTACAGCCAGCGTGGACAAGGTATGGAGCAGGGATGCGTTTCCGGGGAGCCTTCCCGTCACGATATAATGGATTTGGGATGAACATACATAGATGCTGTCCGTATAGCTCATGACTATGGCGACGGTAAAAAGGCTCTGGGCAAAGCTGTAACCGGATGCGGCACGGAATAAAACCACTCCTGTCAACATGGCGGCAAAGGAAAGAAGAATCATCGTCCATGTGGTGAGCGGTTTTGTATAATATATGTAAGTGGAGGCGACGTCTATCAACATGAAAGCGGTTATGGAAACGACGGCTGTTGCCTGGTTTGGCGCCCTGAGATGGTCGGAAAAGGTCAGACACAGTACCAGGATGCAGGGAATGATGAACAGCAATGCACTGATAATATTATCCGGTGTCATCGACTTTCTCCTCCGGTCACATACTCGAACAGATAATTGGCGTATGACTGCCGTATTTCGTTTTTGCGTGCCCTTGAGATGGGGATGCGCTCTTCTGACGTCAGTATAAAATCTTTGCTGTCCATTGATTTGATGTAATCCATATTAACCATGCAATTGCGGTAGCACCACAGGAACTGCGGATACTTGTCCAGCATCGGAGCAAAATCCTGAAATGACATGTAGGAACGGATGACATTCCGGGCCGTGTGGACCTGTATGTAATGGTTATAGTAGTCTGTATAGATAATATCTGAAATCAGAATGCGTGTATAATGACGTCCTTCTTTCAGTTCGATATAGTGAGAGAAACGTTTCAGCTCTTTCTGGCATCTGGAGAGCGATTCTTCCAGCTGCTCGTAAGTGAAAGGTTTGAGCAGGTAATCAATTGCATGAAGGCGGAACGCTTTGACTGCATGTTCCTGGCTTGATGTCGTAAAAATAATCAGGCATTTGTCATCTATCTGCCGTATCTTCTCGGCAATATGGATACCGTTCGTTTCGTCCATGAATATATCCAGGAAGACAAGATCATATATGCCGGCAGTAAAGCTGTCTGAAAATCCTGGCCCGTTATCGTAAGTATTTATCTGCATATGGACTTTGTGTTCAAAGCAGTATCGTTCTATATTCTTTTGCAAATATTGTCTGTCGACAAGAGAATCGTCCACAATAGCGACATTCATTCTGCCTTCCTCCCCAAGTAAAAAATTCTGATTTTATTTTAACATACTATGAGATTCGGAGTCCTGTAATAAACAGTAAAAATAGCACTATTATGGTAATGCGGTGTCGGTAAAAGTCGGCTGTAAAAATAATGTATTGACAACATCAGGCCGTAGTGATATAATAGCAAAGCGATGACTGCCGAAGACAGCAGGTGCTTTCAAACAGCGTAAGTGATGATACACGCCTGCCGAGGATGATATGAGATTCGATTTCTATGAATTTGTACAACCTCTGCGTCTTTTGGGCCGGAGGTTTTTTGTATAGAAAACGTTGTTCTTTTGGCAGCAGACTAAACTATAAGGAGGTGCACCATTTTCATGGCAAAAGTTGAGTTAAAACAACCAATCGTAGATACTATTGCAGGTGAAGTCAAGGATGCAGCATCAGTTGTTCTTGTCGACTACCGCGGACTTACCGTTGCTCAGGATACGGAATTGCGTAAGCAGCTTAGGGATGCCGGTATCATCTACAAGGTATACAAGAACACAATGATGAAAAGGGCTTTTGAAGGAACCGAGTATGCGGCTTTAGAAGAACATCTTGCAGGGCCAAGCGCTATTGCAATCTCTAAAGAGGATGCAACTGCTCCGGCAAGAATCCTGTGCAAGTTTGCAAAGGATGCAAAAGCACTTGAACTGAAAGCCGGCGTGATTGAAGGCGCAGTTTATGACACGGCAGGGCTTACGGAATTGTCCAAGATTCCTTCACGGGAAGAACTGCTTTCCAAACTGCTTGGAAGCTTACAGTCACCAATTACAAACTTTGCCCGTGTTATTAAGCAGATTGCGGAACAGGGCGGCGAGGTAGCGGCGGAAGAAGCTCCGGCGACGGAAGAAGCTCCGGCGGCAGAAGCTCCGGCTGAAGAGACGGCGGAAGCGACAGAAGAATAATAAAAATCATAAAATTGGAGGAAAATAAAATGGCTAAAATAACAGCAGCTGAGATGATTGAAGCAATCAAAGAATTATCAGTATTGGAATTAAACGAATTAGTTAAAGCATGTGAAGAAGAGTTCGGTGTATCCGCAGCAGCAGGTGTCGTAGTGGCAGCAGCAGGCACAGAGGCAGCGGCAGCAGAAGAAAAAGACGAATTTGATGTAGAATTAGTTTCTGCAGGTTCTTCTAAAGTTAAGGTAATCAAGGTAGTACGTGAGATTACAGGACTTGGATTAAAAGAAGCAAAAGAATTAGTTGACGGTGCTCCGAAGGTAGTTAAAGAGGCTGCTTCTAAGGCTGAGGCTGAAGAAATCAAAGCAAAACTGGAAGGCGAAGGCGCAGAGGTCAACCTTAAATAATATAGGTACCATCTGCAGCGGCTTACCGCAGAAGGGAAATCCCACTCGTTGGAATTTCCCTTCTTTTTTTGATATGAATGTGTTATAGTATTCCTAGATCCCTTTGGAATAAGGGAAAAAAGAATGGAAGGTCGTAAGGGATGAAAGTAAGTGTCAGGAAAATAAGTGAAATCACCGGTTTTTCTCCTGCGACAGTTTCCAATGCACTGAATCATAAAAAGGGCGTAAACAAAGAGACGGCTGATAGAATTCTTAAGACGGCAGAGGAACTGGGTTATAGACTGGACGAAAAAATTAGTAAGATCAGGTTTGTGATTTTCCGGAGAAATGGATTGATCATAGATGACAGTCCATTCCATCCTGCCGTGATAGAAGGGGTAGAGAGGCAGGCCAAATCTCTCGGCTACGAGACGGTGTTCAACCACGTGGATATTAACGATATGGAGTATGGAACGCAGCTGCAGGAGATACTTTCTGATACGGAAAGTGCAATAGTGCTGCTCGGCACAGAGATGCTGGAGGAGGATTTTGAGCCATATACACATGCGAAGAATAAGATTATACTTCTGGACGGCTGGAGCGACCACTACTTTTTTGACAGCGTGCTCATAAGCAATACGGATTCGGCAGCCAGGGCGGTTGAATACCTGATTGGGAAAGGGCACCGGGATATCGGCTATCTGAGAGGAGATTTCCGCATTCAGGCCTTCTGCTACCGTGAGATTGGCTACAGGCGGATTATGGACAGGCACCATCTGCCGGTCCAGCCGGAATTCGTCGCGACTGTCGGTACGAGGATTGAGACTGCATATGAAGGGATGCGGAGATACCTGGAGGAGACGCCGATACTGCCTACGGCATTTTTTGCGGATAATGATACCATCGCTATCGGCGCCATGCAGGCGCTGAAGGAACGCGGCTATGACATACCGGGTGATGTGTCTATCATAGGATTTGACAACATTTCATTCGGTGCCATCTCTGATCCGCCTCTCACTACGATCAATGTGTATAAGCACGAGATGGGGGAGATGGCGGTGAGAGAACTTATGCGTGCGGTAGAGGATGGGAAGAAGATTAAGACGAAGATACAGGTTTGCACCGATTTCGTGGAGCGTGCGAGCGTAAGAAAAATATAGCAGGCGTATGGCGGCGGGTACGTACCGCCTGACTGCACATGAGATACAGCCGGTCTGCCGGCCCTTATTTTGCATTATTGATGCAAAGGAGGGCGGCGGGCAGGCTGTTTTTTGCTGCATAGGCAGCGTCAGCGTACAAAAGTCCCTCATAAGTGAGGGACTTAGGGAGTTGAAGTGGACTTGTCCGCTTTGTACCGGCAGAGGAAATGGCTGCCCGGCAGGAGGTGAGACGGCTGTGATATTTTGCAAATAGCGACAAAGTTTATATAAACGTTAATATAAATATTTACATGAACGTTTAACAAAACAATATTATAATTGTGAACAAAATGTAAATAATGAATAAATGAATCGTTAATAATACACAAAAATAAGGTATGATAACTATTATAATTAAACAAAACGTAAATGATATTAGTATTTATTGATAAAAAGTATTGAATATTTTATATAAACGTTTATAATACAGATATAAACAGTTAAGAGGCGGTGAAGAAGTGAAAGCCAGTATAAGAAAGATCAGCCAGATTACAGGTTTTTCTCCGGCGACTGTCTCAAACGCTTTGAATCGCAAGAAAGGAGTCAATGCTGCTACTTCTGAAAAGATATTCAAGGCGGCGGAGACGCTGGGGTATCAACAGGAGAAGACAATTACGAAGATAAAGTTTGTTACCTACAGAAAGAACGGCCTTATCATAGATGACAGCCAGATCTTCCCGGCCATGATAGAAGGTGTGGAGCGCCAGGCCAAGGAACTCGGTTATGAGACGACGTTCAGCCATCTGAATTATGAAGATGAGTCTTTTGAACTCAGGCTGAGGGAGTTCCTTGAGGATACGAATTGCCTGACGATACTGCTTGGAACAGAGATGTTGGAAGAAGACTATGTGCCTTTTTATGACTATAAAGGCTACCTGATAGTGTTGGACGGCTGGAGCGATGGGATGGTATTTGACGGCGTATTGATCAACAATACGGATGCGGTCTGCCAGGCGATGGAGTATCTGGTTGGTAAGGGACATACGAAGATCGGCTATCTGAGAGGAGATTACCGCATCAAGGCATTCAGGTACCGGGAATTCGGCTATCACAGAGTGACAGGCAAGTACCGTCTGAAGATGGATCCGGAATTTCAGATAACATTGGGGACGAAGCTGGAGTCAGCTTATCAGGATATGAAGAGATATCTGGAACGGACCGCAAATCTTCCGACCGCATTTTTTGCAGATAACGACGTAATAGCCATCGGAGCTATGAGAGCTATGAAAGAGAAGGGGATTCGGATTCCGGAAGACATATCCATAGTCGGATTTGATGACATCGGATTCGGGAGCGTATCTACGCCGGGACTTACGACAATCCGGGTATTCAAGCAGGAGATGGGAGAAGTGGCGGTGAGAAGAGCGCTGGATCATATCAAATATTCGGGAAAGAATGTAAAGATGAAAATTCAGGTCTGTACACAGTTTGTCGAAAGAGACAGTGTCAGACAGATTGACAGATAAACAGTAGAACAAAGTATAAGAATGGAGGAAGTAAAATGGCAACCATCAAATTGGGATTTGCACCGACCAGAAGAAGCATCTTCAGCGCGCCGGATGCAATCAAGTACAGAGGACTGACGGCAGACAGGATGAGAGAGCTGGGTATCGATTTTGTAGATATCGATGACATCAATGAGGAAGGTCTGCTGTATGATGACGACGACGTGAAGAAGATTGCGGCGAAGTTTAAGAAGGAAGGCGTTGACGGAATCATGTTTCCGCACTGCAACTTCGGTACGGAATATGTCTGTGCGAGGCTTGCAAAAGAGATGAATGTACCGGTCATGCTCTGGGGTCCCCTTGACGAGCGCCCGGAAGAGAACGGCGTAAGGCTGAGAGATACACAGTGCGGGCTGTTTGCCACCGGAAAGGTGTTGAGAAGGTTCCGGATTCCATTTACATATGTGACGAACTGCAGACTGAACGATCCTGTATTTGAGAGAGGGCTGAGAGATTTTATCGCGGTTTGCAATGTAGTAAAGACTTTCCGCAATATAAGAATTCTTCAGATATCCACGAGGCCGTTCGACTTCTGGACGACGATGTGCAATGAAGGAGAACTTCTGGAGAGATTCAATGTGCAGCTCGCTCCGGTTCCGATGACGGAACTTACGGAGGAAGTGAAAGCGGTGAAGGCAGAAGGCAGCAAGCTGGCAGACATGATATCTTATATCAGGGAGAGCATGGAAGTCCAGATAAAAGATAACGAAGTAGAGAATGTAGCGGCTCTTGCGGTAGCTATGGAACAGCTTGTAGAGAAGTACGGATGTGGCGCCGCTGCCATCCAGTGCTGGAACGCGCTTCAGACGGAACTGGGCGTCATGCCGTGCGCGGCCAACGCAATATTAAATGACAAAGGGATACCGGTCGTATGTGAGACGGACATCCACGGTGCCATCACGGCTCTAATGGTCGAGGCAGCAGGGATGGGAGAGACGAGAGGCTTTTTTGCAGACTGGACCATCCGCCATCCCGATATTGAGAATGGAGAGCTTCTGCAGCATTGCGGCCCGTGGCCCATTTCGGTAGCTAAAGAAAAGCCGCAGCTTACATACCCGCTGGCTTTTGACCATCCGGGAAGTCTTACGGCAGAAGCGAAGCACGGCGATGTGACACTCTGCCGGTTTGACGGGGACAACGGAGAATACTCGCTGCTTCTTGGCAATGCAAAGGGCGTGGACGGACCAAAAGGTATGGGAACATATCTCTGGGTGGAAGTAGACAACATCAAGCGTCTGGAAGCAAAAATCGTGGAAGGGCCTTACATCCATCACTGCGTAGGCATTCACAAGGACGTAGTTCCAGTATTATATGAAGCATGTAAATATATTGGCGTAAAACCTGACCTTTACGACCCGATTGAAGAAGACGTCAAAGCATATTTAAGAGGAGAATGATTATGAGCAATCTGAAAGCATTAGCCTACGGGCTGAGAGAAACCGTAATCGACATGATCGTCGAGGGGAAGGCCGGCCACATCGGCGGCG
>NZ_JABFCH010000214.1:0-217 GCF_017566055.1 Extibacter sp. GGCC_0201
TTTGTCTCTTGATCTCTTTGTCAACGAATAAAAAAACAAATTTATAATCAATAATACGATGGTAAAAGCATGGAAAGAAAAGTTGGTTATCCCTACTTATGAAGTAGGCAAACCGGAGAAGAATCCGATCTTCTTGGAGAAGCGTGTGTATCAAGGCAGCAGCGGGGTAGTTTATCCTTATCCTGTGATTGAATCGATGTCCAATGAGAAAGTGGAT
>NZ_JABFCH010000215.1:0-217 GCF_017566055.1 Extibacter sp. GGCC_0201
CATGACTGCCAGAACGAGTATGAGACTGCAGACAATGGATTCTATCCATATGTATTCCATGGGAACCCATCCTTTTTTGGGAATTATGCTCAAATGCCATGTACCGTTTGGAACCTGAATCACATCCTCCACGGCATCCGTCACAGAAAAGTCCGCGTTCTGTATGATATTCTGCACCTTGCCTGTATCCGGATGGATCCGCCATATTTTATATTTG
>NZ_JABFCH010000216.1:0-217 GCF_017566055.1 Extibacter sp. GGCC_0201
TTTTGACTGCAAGTACTGTATCAACCGTGTGTCCAATGATGTGGAGAGGACGTCCTTTACTCCGGATGAGATCTGCCGTCTGGTGATCGAGTTCTACCGGAGGAATTATATCGAGGGGCTGTTCTTAAGTTCCGGTGTCTGGAAGAGCCCGGATTACACGATGCGCCTGATCTATGAGACGCTGCTGCGGCTTCGGAGGGAATATCGGTTTCAGGGA
>NZ_JABFCH010000217.1:0-216 GCF_017566055.1 Extibacter sp. GGCC_0201
AGTCAAGATCCCTGCAGGTGTTGACAACGGTTCCCGCCTGCGGGTAGCCGGAGAAGGCGAAGCAGGGGTTAAAGGCGGACCAAGCGGTGATTTGTATGTATATTTGTATGTTAAACCGCATAAGTTTTTTGAGCGCGATGGTACTACTGTTTACTGCGAAGTGCCGATCAATATTGTACAGGCAACTTTGGGTGATGAGATTAAGGTTCCTACGCT
>NZ_JABFCH010000218.1:0-216 GCF_017566055.1 Extibacter sp. GGCC_0201
CTGTGGGATTATTTTGACGAATTTGGCCTGGGGTTTGAGATGGAGCTGCGGAAGCTTCCGTTACTCCAGGAGACGGTAGAAGTCTGCGAGGTGTTTGATGTAAATCCTTACAGGCTGCAATCGGAAGGATGCGCTCTCCTTACGGCCGCAAACGGCGGCGCACTGGTAAGGGAGCTTGAGAAACAGGATATTCATGCGGTAGTACTTGGGAAAACG
>NZ_JABFCH010000219.1:0-216 GCF_017566055.1 Extibacter sp. GGCC_0201
GCAAGGACAATCACGGGGCATTATCCTCTCCAAAGCAAATCCACCGCGATCTATATTCTCCTCGATATGAGGGATAATCATGTTGTGCTTGCTGACTAAAAGTCGGTTGCCCGGCATAAACTCCAGAGCTTCGATAAAGGAAAGGTTGTGCAGGCTCGCTCTGGACACCTCACATCCATCAATTTCAACAGTATCAAATACCGCCACCGGGGCAAT
>NZ_JABFCH010000220.1:0-216 GCF_017566055.1 Extibacter sp. GGCC_0201
CGTAGAGATCGGTTTGTTACTTACCCCCTGGCCATTGGCTACCATCTTGACCGCACCACTTGCAGGCAGACTGGTAGAGAAAGTACATCCCGGATTGCTAGGAGGTATCGGCATGACTATCTTCGCTACCGGCCTATTCACACTCTATTTGCTTCCCACCCATCCGGCAGAATGGAATATCATCTGGCGAATGGCACTCTGTGGTATGGGCTTCGG
>NZ_JABFCH010000221.1:0-215 GCF_017566055.1 Extibacter sp. GGCC_0201
CGGCCGTCATCGCGTGCCCGACGGCTGGATCGTTGTAACGGCAGGCAACCCCCCGGAGTACAACCGCACCGTGCATGACTTCGACATGGCAACATGGGATCGTCTGAAGCGCATCGACGTCGACCCCGATTACACCGCATGGCGCGACTACGCCGTCGAAACGGGAGTGCATCCCGCCGTGCTCACGTATCTCGACATCGAGCAGGGGCACTTCT
>NZ_JABFCH010000222.1:0-215 GCF_017566055.1 Extibacter sp. GGCC_0201
TTTCCGAATCCACGCTCTACCCGGTGCTTCGTAGATTACAAAAGGACGAGTGTCTGGAAGTATATGATAAGCAGTATGATGGAAGGAACCGCCGTTATTACAAGACGACGGAGAAAGGCGTCCTTATGCTGGAATTGTACCGGTCAGAGTGGATGAAATACTCAAAAAAAATTACTGAAATATTCGAGGGAGGAATGAGTTGATGAATCGTCAGG
>NZ_JABFCH010000022.1:0-73252 GCF_017566055.1 Extibacter sp. GGCC_0201
ATACGTGAAATAGTCGGAGCCTCGGACGCATCGGAGCAGATGCCACCCGGCTCCCTGACCGCAGCCTAATTTACTAAACTCACATTTGAATTTACACAGCCCCTGTATTATAATATCCATAATAAGCTGTTGTCTGGAAAGCAGGGGGAATGATGAAAGAGAACAAATCGGTCTACATACTGTTCATTTTTTTACAGAGTATCTTATACGGTATCGGCAACCCGGTGACGAAGATTGCTTTTGAGAGCATCTCCGTCTACTGGTGTCTGGCCCTGCGCTTTTTGCTGGCATCTTTCGTGCTCCTGCTGTTTTTTGGAAAGAAGATTATAGAGGAATTAAAAGGTGCAAAGATTATGGATTACCTGCCGGCCAGCCTCTGCATGGCAGCGGCGTACATCTCCGTCAACTTAGCTCTGAAGTGGACGACGGCAACGAACGTTGGCTTTCTGATGTCGCTTCCGGTAGTAATTGCGCCTGTGCTTGCAAGAGTTGTGCTAAAGAAAAAGTATGAGTGGAAACATATCCCGGTACAGATAGCTGTCGTGGCAGGGCTGTATCTGCTCTGTTGCGGGGAGGAAGGCTTTGCATTCGGCAGGGGGGAAGCCTTTGCCCTGATAACCGCGGCTGCTGTAGCGGGGGCATTGGTATTTGGTGAGAAGTCGCTTGAAGATATGAGTGCCTGTACGGTGTCGGCAGCCCAGGCCGGACTGACAGCGGTAATCAGTCTCGCTCTTGCGGCCGGATTGGAGGAATTCCATGTAAGCAGCGTGACACCGGCTGCATGGGGTGTCGTTGCCTATCTTGCAATCGGATGTACGTGCATCGCTTATCTGCTGCAGAACACAGCGGTTGCGAAGATTTCCTCGCAGACGGTCTCTATGCTCCAGACATCACAGCCTGTCGCGACAGCGGTATTTTCGTTCTTTATACTGGGCGAACTGCTTACGCTAAAAGGGTACATCGGAGCGGCGACGATACTTGTATGCATTTTAGCGGAGAGTGTATTCGCCAGGCAGCATTAAAGATGTGTATAATAAAAAAACCGTTCACATGTACGGGTACCTGGGGAAGTGTCTGAATGAGTAGAAGAAATATAATGGTCAGTATCATCTGTACGTTATTATGCTGTGCGGGAGTAACGGTTATCTTTGAACGATACCAGTCATGGACGAACCAGGCTTTCGACGAGCTGGCAGCGGAGAATATAAAGGCATATTCCGACAGCCAGAATACAGAAGTCACTGCCAGGGTAGAGAATGTCAGGACAACGCTTAAAACGATAGCTGAGATGATACAGCAGAGAGAAGAGGCAGGAGAAGGTATGGAAGGCCTGGAAGATTATCTGGATGCGGTGAGCAGCAATGAGGATATACAGGCAAAAGGGGTGCGTTATTACAGGTTCGATGACCTAGACACTTCCCGCATGGAAGCGAGGGACGTGGAGATGATAGAGAAGCTGAAAAACGGAGAATCTGTTGTTTCAGAAATCTATCCTTCAGAAGGGGAAGGCGATACAGATTACTATTATGGGATTGCAGAGCCGATATATGTAGACGGGAAGGCGGCCGGATTCATCAGGGGGATAATCAACGGTTTTTCGCTGCTCAATTCCAGTCAGACAGGTTTTATGCGAAATGATACGGAAAGCTTTCTGATCTATAAAGACGGAACGAATGCATTTACGGAAAATCTGGAGGAAGAATCCAACAGGGACTGGAACGTGCTTGACATCTTGAAGGAGACAGGGGGCAATGCGGATAAAGTAGAATCTTTGAAAGAAAATATTGCCGAAAAGAAACAGAACGTCATGATTATGGAAAGCGAAGAGGGGCCTGTGTATGTATCTTACAGCTTCCTTCCGTACAATGACTGGATTATCCTGAACGTATTCCATTCTAAAGAGATGATCAAGTATGTCCTGACGCTGGAGGACAACGGAAAAAAGATGACCGCCCTGCTGATTGGCCTGGCGGCAGTTACGGTGTTGCTTGTGACGGGCATCGTCTACCACAGCAATAAGGAACACCGCTTTGAACGGAAACGTACCGCGCTTCTGGCTAATTTCAGCGATATGATTCTGTGCGAGTACGACAGGAACAAAGATGTGTTAAGGTGTACTTCGAATATATCGAGGGTGCTGGCGGTAGAGCAGACCGAGATACCTGATTTTAAGCAGTTTATAGCTGCTTCTGGACTCATCCATCCTCTGGATCATCCTGTGCTGGAGGATATGCTGAGGAGGCATCTGAAGGAAGGGGAGACGGAAAAATACGAAATACGGCTTAAGGCAAAGGATAATGCATATATCTGGTGCAGACTTGATATCGTAAGCATTGGAAGCAGAAGGAAAAGGCTTCTGGTAATTAAAGTTACAGACATCTCCGGTGAAAAGAAAAAGGAGATGGCGCTTGTGCAAAAGGCGCAGAGGGATACGTTGTCTGGACTGTTGAACAGAGGGGCATTCAAGGATCAGGTGTCTGAATATATCAGGCAGAGCCAGGGAGGCTGCCTGTTTTTGATAGACTTGGATAATTTTAAAGATATCAACGACAGATACGGACACCTGGCCGGGGATGAAAGCATCCGGAAGGTCGGGGAGGTGCTCCGCGCCTGCTTCAGGGCGAGGGATGTGATAGGGCGCTACGGCGGGGATGAATTTTTTGCGTTCGTACCGGGCAGGATGAGCCGGGATATCATAGACGGACGAGCGGCAGATATCATCAGAGCGGTTGAAAAGATTACGCTTGAGGAGGCGCCGGATTTGCATTTTACCTGCAGCATAGGGATTGTAAGGTGCGAGGAAGGCAGCAGCTTCCGCGACTGTCTGAAACATGCGGATGATGCCATGTATGAGGCCAAAAGCAGTGGGAAGAATTCATGGATTATACAATAAGCACTGTACAATGGACGTTGCTTTCGATATAATTATTATGCAGTTATCCGCATAGGGGTGTGCGGTATGACAATAATATCCGCGTCAAGCGGCAAGGAGGTTTTTCTAGAGATGGAAATCAGAGAAGGCTATATGCCATTTAAAGAGTACAAGACGTATTATCGGATTGTAGGAAAGAAGACAGGGAACAAGAAACCGCTGGTTCTGCTCCATGGCGGACCCGGATCCACACATAATTATTTCGAAGTGCTGGACCGCCTCGCTGAAGAGGACGGACGGGAGCTTGTCATGTATGACCAGATTGGCTGCGGCGAGTCTTACGTAGAGAACCGCCCGGACTTGTGGACGGCAGAGACCTGGATAGAAGAGCTTGCATCGCTCAGAGAGCATCTGGGACTTGACGAGATGCATCTGCTCGGCCAGTCATGGGGAGGCATGCTTCTTCTGGACTACGTGTGCAACCATAAGCCTGCGGGCCTTAAGAGCCTTATCCTGTCCAGTACGCTGCCGGCATCCTGGATGTGGGGAGTAGAGCAGCACCGCATGATCAAGGAGCTGCCGCAGGAGATGCAGGACGCGATCGAAAAAGCGACGACGTCAGGAGACTACAGCGATCCGGTATATGCAGCGGCGGAGACCGAATACATGCTGCGCCATGCTGCAGGTGCGGTGACGGACGAATCTCCGGAATGCCTGAGGCGTCCGGTGCAGAAAGGCGGAGAAGCATATGTGACCGGATGGGGACCGAATGAATTTACACCCATGGGAACGCTGAAAGACTATGATGTGACGGGACAGCTGAAGGATATCAAAGAGCCGTCTCTTGTCATCAACGGAGGGAATGACTTGTGCACGCCGTATATTGCAAAGTATATGTACGACCGGATTCCAAACTCCAGGTGGGAGCTGTTCCAATTCTGCCGCCATATGTGCTTTGTCGAGGACAATGACAGATATGTAGAGCTGATGAAAGAATGGCTGAATGCCAACGATTGAAAGCAATTAGGAAAGAAAGAAGATGAGTGGGGAAGTATTAATCACAGAAGAGCCGGTTAAAGCAGAGCCGGTCGCAGAAGATGAGAGAAAAGTGAAAGACAGACAGAGGAAAAGGGGGTTTTTTGCCGCCTTTATGGCAGGGCTGTTATGGGGGGCATCAAGCCCTATCGCACAGTTCCTGTTCGAGGACAAGCAAGTGACGTCGGAATGGCTCGTGCCCTACCGCCTCGTTATGGCGGGCATTCTTTTATTTCTGTATGCAGTTCTTATCAAGAAGCAGAGCCCTGTAGTGTGGAAAGAAAAGCGGGACGGTATCCGCCAGATCGTATTTTCTATCCTGGGCATGATGGGAATGCAGTATACGTTTTTCGCCGCAGTGCAGGAGACGAACGCCGGGACAGCAACCATATTCCAGTATCTGAATCCGGCAATGCTTATCATCTATTTTGCTGTCATCTATAAAGTGATGCCGAAAGCAAAAGAGATAACAGCAGTATTATGTTCGCTGGCAGGTATTTTTCTTGTAGTGACCCACGGGAATATTCATGCTCTTTCCGTATCGCCCAAGGGTATCCTGCTCGGGCTTCTGGTGGCGCTCACGACTTGCTTTTACGGTGTCCTGCCGGGCCCGCTGCTGAAGAAATATCCGGCAGAGATGGTGTGCGCCTGGGCCATGATCATAGGCGGCCTCGTACTGACCATAGTGACCAGGCCATGGAGACTCTCTGTACATATCGACTGGGCGGTAGCCATCGCATTTTTAGCTATCGTCATATTAGGAACGATATTTCCGTTCTGCTTCTATCTTGCTTCGCTGAAAAGCGTGGGATCCGTATATGCGGGACTTCTATCGAGCGTGGAACCGGTGGCAGCCACCGTGCTTGCTGCGGCTTTCCTCGGAACGACGTTCCGCATGATAGATGTGGCAGGATTTGTACTCGTATTGTCCACTCTGTTTATATTAAACATCCATTCCAAATAGGCTGCGGCGCCGAAGCCCGGTTATCTGCACCGGCTTTGGTGCCGTCTTTATGTTACAGCCTCTGTTGAAAAAAAGATAGCATGGGCGTTGACTTTTTTAAAAATAAGTGTTATATTACATATAGAACAAATAAAACATTTATCATAAAAAGGAGAGATGACCTATGTTGATGCCAAGGATTTTTGGAGAAAGAACATTTGATGATTTCTGGGATTTCCCGATGAAGAGATTAACGTCTGACAGCATGATGCGGACGGATGTAAAAGAGGCTGACGGCAAGTATGAGCTGGCGATGGATCTTCCGGGATTCAGGAAGGAAGATATAAAGGCTTCATTGAAGGACGGTTATCTTACCATCAGCGCCGTCACGGACAGGAACAATGACAAGAAGGATGAGAGCGGCAGATATATCCGGCGGGAGCGCTACAGCGGCTCATGCAGCAGGAGCTTCTATGTCGGGGAATCTGTCAGAGAGGAAGATATCAAAGCGAAGTTTGAAGACGGAACGCTGACGGTTCTTGTACCTAAGGAAGAGAACGAGCCAAAGATAGAAGAAGACAGATATATCGCCATCGAAGGATAGGAGATGGGACGGACAGCCATGAGCAGGCGTGTCCCGGGAAAAGAGGTGGACTGTGGAAGAAATCAAGAAAGACTGTCCCTGCAAAAGGGTGAAATGCGAGCGGCATGGCAGATGTGACGCCTGCCGGGAGCATCACGGCAAGCCGGACGCCAAGTATTTGACTGCCTGTGAGCGGATAAATAAAAGAAAGAAAAAGCAGCCGTAAAAGCTGCTTTTTTGTGTCTGCAGAATTAAAGTGAATTATTCCCTCATTCTGGATGTAGGACGAATTTCACAGGCATATACATGGAATAAGTGCATCGATTCTGGAGTATTGCCTTATGAAGCAGGAAACAGTCAAAAGGGTTAAAAATTACGTGGTACTGATCCTTGTAACAGCAGTAGCGATTGCGGGCTCATACAAGTATGTGTCGCAGTATGTGAAGGTATCAAGCAATGTAAATGGCAGAGAGCTTCCGATATACTCGGTAGATACAAAGGAGAAAAAGGTGGCCCTTACGTTCGACGCGGCGTGGGGAAATGAAGACACGCAGAAGATACTGGATATATTAAAGAAACACGATGTCCATGTGACGTTCTTTATGACAGGCGGGTGGGTTGACAAATATCCGGACGACGTGAAGTCCATATATGAGGCCGGACATGACCTGGGCAGCCACAGCGAAAGCCATAAGAATATGTCGCAGCTAAGCGATGGGGAGAAAAAGCAGGAACTTATGTCCGTACACAAGAAAGTAAAGGAACTTACTGGAACAGACATGCATTTGTTCCGGGCCCCTTATGGAGACTATGACGATGCGGTCATCCTGACAGCCAAAGAATATGGCTACTATACGATTCAGTGGAATGTGGACAGCCTGGACTGGAAAGACTATGGGGTGAAAAGCATACTATCGACGGTGCTGGATAATCAGGAACTTGGCAACGGCTCTGTCATCCTCTGCCATAACGGTGCCAAATATACGGCAGACGCGCTGGATCAGCTTATCGAAGGCCTTAAGAAGAAAGGATATGAGATTGTGCCGGTCTCACAACTCATCTATAAGGACGGATACCATATGGACGTCAACGGACGGCAGATAAAAGACTGAAATGGCCCTGTTAAATCCTTAACTACTGTGCTATACTCGGATTATATACTTGTACGTTTTAGAGAGGGATAAGGAGAACATAGAGGGAGACATGAGGGTATTGGTTATCACAGCAGTTCTCATGCTGGTATTTGCAATCATATATGGAGCTACGAGGGGGAGAATCGGGTGCAGATCGCTTGTATTTAAAGCGCTTGCCACATTTATGGCCGTGTACCTTGGCATACATGGGGCTATCAGGTTCGGCGGCATGACTGGCACCTTCATGTCGCTTGGTCTCGTATTGTGCATGGCCGCTGATGTTGCGCTGGAATTGGACTTTGTAAAGGGGATCCTGCTGTTCGGGACCGCGCACATATGCTTCATCGCATCCTATAACAGGCTGGCACATCCGGAATGGTATACCTTTGCAGGGGCGGCGCTGGCGTATCTGGTCGTATTCGTCCTGTTTAAAAATGAATGGAAACACCTTGGAAAGCTGAAAGCCGCTGCAGTCATATACATGGCAGTGCTCTGTTATATGGCGGCCTCGGCCGTTACCCTTTGGATCTCTTACAGAACAGAAGTATCGTTCATGGCTGCGGCAGGGGCGGTCTGCTTCGTCATCTCAGACGGGATTATCGCGTACAGGACTACGAAGGGGAAGGATGGGCCTATATACGGGGCCGCCATCCTGCTGCTGTATTACAGCGCTGTCTATCTGTTTGGAGCGGCAGTGTTCATCGGATTGTAGGAAAAAGGCACATTATTGATAAAGAATATCAAATTGTATGAAGAAAAATGCAAAGACAGGGTAAATTTTTTTATACCTGATTTTATGTTTGTGTTATAATTATGATGTTAGGGTCAAAAGGTATTGGACCCTTAATGACGACAGGAGGGATGCAAAATGCAGGGTACAAGAAAAGTAACAGATGATATCGTGTGGGTCGGCTGCAACGACAGGCGGCTTGCTTTGTTTGAAAATTTATTCCCGATACCTCGGGGAGTTTCCTATAATTCGTACCTTATCATGGACGAGAAGGTGACACTGATGGACACGGTGGATGCATCTGTCACGGGCCAGTTTATGGAGAATCTGGAATATGTGCTTGCGGGACGTGGCATCGATTATCTCGTTGTACAGCATATGGAGCCCGACCACTGTGCCAATATCGAGGAGCTGATGAAGCGGTATCCTGACATGCAGGTGGTCGCGAACACAAAGACGGTGCAGATGATTCATCAGTTTTTTGACGTTGAATCTGACGGTAAGGTTACGCTTGTCAAAGAAGGGGACACGCTTTCGACAGGAGAGCACACGCTCCGCTTCGTGATGGCGCCTATGGTCCACTGGCCGGAGGTCATGGTGACTTATGATGAAAAGGACAAGATTCTATTTTCCGCGGATGCCTTTGGCACATTTGGAGCGTTGGACGGCAATATATTCAACGATGAGATTGACTTCGAAAGGGACTGGCTTTCTGAGGCCAGAAGATATTATTCAAATATTGTAGGCAAATACGGCGCACAGGTGCAGAGCCTGCTGAAGAAGGCTGCCGCACTTGATGTCGCGATGATATGTCCCCTGCACGGGCCTGTATGGAGAACCAGCCTTGACTTCTTCATTGATAAGTATGACAAGTGGAGCAGATACGAACCGGAAGAGAATTCTGTTGTCCTCATCTATGGGTCCATATATGGTCATACCGAGGCGGCGGTGAATTCACTTGCATGCTGTCTGGCAGACGCGGGAGTGAAGGGAATCAAGGTATATGACGCGTCTTCTGCCCACGTGTCGGACCTGATTGCAGAAATATTCCGCAGCAGCCATGTGGTGCTTGCCTGCGCGACATATAATGGAGGCATCTACCCGCCGATAGAGAACCTGTTGAGCGATATGAAGGCACTGTCGGTACAGAAGCGTACGGTTGCGCTTATGGATAACGGGACATGGGCGCCGGCAGCAGGCAAGATGATTGTGAAGCGGCTGGAAGAGATGAAAGACATCACCGTGCTGGAGCAGCTGTCTATCAAGTCTGTCCTTAGAGAAGACCGCGCGGACGAGTTGGAAGCATTTGCCCGGAAAATTGTAGAAGCAATGTAAGCATTCAGCTGGCAAGAGAAAATCAGAGGAAGAGACATATGGACAACAGAGTATCCGTAATCAGCATAATCATAAAAGAAGAAGAATCCGTGACAGCCATTAATGAGCTGCTGCACGAATTCCGGGAGTATATCGTGGGACGGATGGGGATTCCTTACCGTGACCGGGGCGTGTCCATCATAAGCGTGGTGTTGGACGCCCCTGGCGATGTGACAAGCGCGCTCTCCGGCAAGCTCGGAATGCAGCCAGGTGTCACCGCCAAGACGCTGACAGCAAAATTGTGAATATTGTGTGAACTGGGACGTGATCTTTTTCAATCTGGTTACGTCCCTTTTTATAAGCGATGAATACCGCTTTGGAGCTCTTCTGCCCATTTCTGCAGGTTATACGTCCTGCCGCCGAAGAGCGTCAGGATGACCCCGGTTGGATTGTTTTCATTGGCAAAAGCATTGGCTTCGTCGGTATCTACGTGCATGGCAAGCGCAAAGTCAGGGCTTACGCGTACGACGACATCCGCGAAGATGAGCGAACGTTCATAGCTTTCCATGATGACAAATACCTCATCATTGTCCTGGACGTTCAGCTGGCCGGCCTGGACAGGTGTCATATGGATGTGGCGTTTGGCGACGATGACGCCTTGTTCGAGCTTAAGCGTACCCTTCGGACCGATGAGCGTACACCCGGGAGTGCCCTGCGTGTCTCCGGACTGTCGGATTATCCCGGGCACGCCGAGCTTCCGGGAGTCGGTCATGGAGATCTCCACCTGTGTCTCGCGGCGGTAAGGCCCAAGCACTGCTATGTTTTCAAAACTGCCTTTCGGGCCCTTGACGGTGACTCGCTCATTGGACACATACTGCCCCGGCTGGCTTAAAGGAGCTTTATATGACAGGGCCTTGTCCTCTCCGAATAGAATCTTAAAATCAGCCTCGCTGATGTGCATATGGCGTGCACTCGTCTCGATTGGTATAGCAATTCCCATAACTCTTCGCACCTTTCTGTCCATGAATTAGAATATAGTCAGACATGATATATGCTTATTGTAACAAAGCGGAGTGCTTTTTTCAATCTTCAGATATTTTAGATTACGTGCTTGAGAATTGCAGGTAAATGGCATATAATAGGAACAGGGAACATATTCACTTGGAGTATAGATAATATAAGGAGGAAGAAGGATGAGAAACATTTGGGAAGCGGTCAGGGAATTTTTCAAGCGGGACTGGACACCGGCGGAAAAGGTGCTGCTCATAATATGCTGTATCCTCATCGGCGTCGTGAAAGGCTTCTTGCTGTCGCCGGTCAAGAAAGGCATCAGCTGCGGTAATAATAATGGAAACGTATATAACGAGCTTGACGATGACTATTGGCTGGATGACGAAGATTAGATTGTATTTATGGCAATGTTCGGCACTTTGGCACGTTGACAAAGTGCCATTTACTATTTATAATTTTATATTGTATAAGACAAAGGCGTTTTCACAAATATGGGAACGCCTTTGATTATACATAAAAGTGCATAAATATACATGCTAAACATTCTTAAATGCTACATAAACGTAGTAAGGAGGGAAATGATGATGAATAATTACACAAGAGAGGACATTTTGAAAATGGTCCGTGACGAGGACGTGGGATTTATACGCCTTCAGTTTACCGATATCTTTGGTACATTGAAAAATGTAGCGGTTACGGTAAGCCAGCTTGAAAAAGCGCTCGACGGCGGCTGTATGTTCGATGGCTCGGCTATCGATGGCTTTGCAGATGTGGAGGATTCAGATATGTATCTGCGTCCGGACTTGAGTACCTTTGCTATATTTCCCTGGAGGCCGCAGCAAGGTAAAGTGGCGAGGCTGATCTGTGATGTATACAAGGCAGACAAAACTGCATTTGAAAGCGACCCGCGCTTCATATTGCAGCAAGTAGTGGGCGAGGTCCGGGAGGAAGGCTACGAGCTCAATGTAGGGCCCGAATGTGAGTTCTTCCTGTTCCACACGGATGATGACGGACTGCCGACTACGCTCACGCATGAGTGTGCCGGATACTTTGATCTGGGCCCTCTTGATCTGGGCGAGAATGCCCGCAGAGACATGGTGCTCACGCTTGAGGATATGGGATTTGAGATAGAAGCCTCCCACCATGAGATGGCCCCGGCACAGCATGAGATAGATTTCAAATATGATGAAGCGTTGACGACGGCAGATAATATCATGACATTCAAGCTGGTCGTCAAGACCATTGCTAAGCGCCATGGCCTGCATGCCACATTTATGCCAAAGCCGAAATACGGAACGAACGGTTCGGGCATGCACCTTAACATGTCGCTTCACAGGGACGGAATCAATGTGTTTTCAGACCCCGAGGATGAAAAGGGGCTGAGCAGAGAAGCGTATCATTTTGTAGGGGGCATCATAAAGCACATTAAGGCAATCAGCTTTATTACCAACCCTGCCGTCAATTCTTATAAAAGACTTGTGCCCGGCTATGAAGCACCGGCGTATATTGCATGGTCGGCGAAGAACCGAACGCCGCTCATACGCATACCGGCGGCGCGGGACGGCGATATGAGAGTGGAGCTCAGAAGCCCGGATCCTTCGGCTAATCCATACCTTGCCCTGTCCGTCTGCCTGGCGGCAGGAATGGATGGCATACACAATGAGATTATGCCGCCTCAGAGCGTTGACTGCAATATATACAAGATGACGGAGGCACAGAGAAAGGAAGCCGGTATCGATTCGCTGCCTGGAAGCCTTCTGGAAGCAGTCCGTGCATTTGAACAAGATGCCTTCATACAAGGAGTGCTAGGAGAAGACCTATCTGAAAAGCTTATCAAAGCTAAGACAGAAGAGTACAGGGATTACCGTGGACAGGTCACAGAGTGGGAGATAGAAAAATATCTGCACAGAATCTGATACCTGCCTGTCATGACCAGTAGAAACGCATACAGGAGGTGTCAGTTTGGTTGGTATAATTGTTGTATTTCCGAATAAGGACAATGCCGCCAATATCCGTAACCTGTTAGCCCGCGAAGGCATGGCCGTCACCGGGGTATGCACTACTGGGGCACAGGCTATGAACTATGCGGATACGGTTGACGAAGGCATTGTCGTGTGCGGATATAAGCTGAAAGATATGCTGTATTCGGAACTTCGTGAATATCTTCCTGATGATTTTGAGATGCTGTTAATAGCGTCTCCTGACAAATGGAGCAGCGGACTTGCGGAAGGGGTCGTGGGGCTGAACATGCCGATTAAGGTTTACGACCTGATGAATACGGTGGAGATGATGCTTCAGAACATGGACCGCAGGAGAAGGAAGAGGAAGCAGGAAAAAAAGGGACGGAGCCCGGTTCAGCAGGAGGTTATCCAAAAGGCAAAACAGCTTCTGATGGAACGCAACAACATGTCAGAAGGGGAAGCACACAGATATCTGCAGAAAAGCAGCATGGACAGCGGAACGAATATGGTGGAGACGGCAGAGATGGTATTGAGCATCATGTCGGAATAGCAGTTGTGGAAAGAGAGGAATAATATGAGATTTACAAAAATGCATGGGCTCGGAAATGATTACGTGTATGTGAACTGTTTTGAAGAAAGAATCGCAAATCCTCCGGAAACGGCCAGATACGTAAGTGACCGGCACTTCGGGGTAGGCTCTGACGGGCTTATTATGATTAAGCCTTCAGAAGCTGCCGACTTTGAGATGGAGATGTATAATGCCGACGGTTCCCGGGGAGAGATGTGCGGGAATGGTATCCGGTGCGTGGCAAAATACGTGTACGACTACGGGCTTACAGACAAGACGAGCATCTCTGTAGATACGCTTGGCGGCATCAAGTATCTGGATCTGACCGTGGAGGACGGGAAGGCCGTGCTTGTCAAAGTGGATATGGGAAAGCCGATACTTGATCCAGGGCAGATACCAATCGTATCTGCAGGTGATTCTGTTATCGATGAGGCTGTCATCGTAGACGGGACAGAGTACCGGATGACAGGTGTATCTATGGGGAACCCTCACATTGTAATATATGTGGATGATCTGAACGGACTGGATATGGAAAAGACAGGTCCGAAGTTCGAAAGCCATGAACGCTTTCCGAAGCGCATCAATACGGAATTCGCCCATGTGATTGACAGGACTACAGTGGAAATGCGCGTGTGGGAGCGTGGTTCCGGCGAGACCCTCGCGTGCGGTACCGGAGCATGTGCGGTGGCGGTGGCGAGCATACTGAACGGCTATACGGAAGATGAGATTACGGTAAAGCTGCTGGGCGGCGACCTGATGATCCGGTGGGACCGTGAATCGGACAAGGTGTATATGACAGGACCTGCCACAGTTGTATATGACGGCGAGATAGACATATAGGTATCATGGGTCAAAATACCTTTTGACCCCGGCATTATAGTATTGATAACAAGGAGGAACGTAGATGTTTAAAATAAATGAAGACTACTTGAAGCTGCCGGGCAGCTATCTGTTCTCTACTATCGGCAAGAAGGTGGCAGCCTTCCAGGCAGCTCATCCGGACAGCTCTATCATACGGCTCGGAATCGGAGACGTGACCCGGCCGCTGGTGCCGTCCATCATCGATGCCCTTCACGGTGCGGTGGACGAGATGGCGCATGAAGAGACATTTCACGGTTATGCACCGGATCTGGGGTACGAGTTTCTGAGAAATGCGATGGCTTTAAATGATTATGTGGCCAAAGGGTGCGACATTAAAGCGGACGAGATATTTATCTCGGACGGGGCAAAGTGCGATTCGGGAAATATCCAGGAAATCTTTGCAAAGGATAACAGGATAGCTGTGTGTGACCCTGTCTATCCTGTCTATGTGGACACGAATGTGATGGCCGGGCGGACCGGCACTTATGATACAAATACAGAGACGTGGAGCAATATCATCTATATGCCATGTACGAAGGAGACCAATTTTGCGCCTGAGCTGCCAAAGGAGGTGCCGGATATCATCTATCTCTGCTTCCCGAACAATCCGACCGGTGCCACGGTCACGAAGCCTCAGCTACAGGAATGGGTAGATTATGCCAATAAGAACGGGGCTGTGATTATATATGATGCTGCGTATGAGGCTTATATTTCTGAAGAAGATGTGCCCCACACGATTTATGAATGTGAAGGGGCCAGAACGTGTGCGATAGAGCTGCGCAGCTTTTCGAAGAATGCCGGTTTCACAGGAGTCCGCCTGGGCGCAGCTGTGGTACCAAAAGATTTGAAATGCGGGGATGTCATGCTTCATTCGCTGTGGGCACGGCGGCATGGGACTAAATATAACGGAGCGCCATATATTGTCCAGAGGGCAGGGGCGGCGGTTTATTCAGATGCGGGTCAATCACAGCTTAAAGAACAGGTAGCATACTATATGAAAAATGCCGCTATTATCTATGAGGGGTTGAAAAGCGCAGGATATAGTGTGTCCGGTGGAGTAAATGCACCGTATATATGGCTGGAGACACCAAAAGGCATGACTTCATGGGAGTTTTTTGACTATCTGCTGGAACGGGCAGGTGTAGTCGGCACGCCGGGTTCCGGATTTGGTCCAAGCGGTGAAGGGTATTTTCGCCTGACGGCATTTGGTTCTTATGAAAATACGGTTGCCGCGCTCAGGAGGATCCAAGAGATATAGAGCTTAGAATGTGAAAGAAAATGGAACGTATAAGAGAAAGCCGCCGGCAGAAGAAGATTACTTCCCCGGCGGCCTTTTATGTCAGCCGTGGTCATCTGTGGCCTGCTCTGATCTGAAGTTCCGTAATGTGCTCCTTTTCTTCGGATGCCTGATGTATATCTGTCCAGAGCAGTTCCAGGAACGGACCCTGGAGGCTGTAGCCGTGCTCTCTTGCATATGCCAGAAGCTTCGGGATATAGTCGGCATTCTGAGCACAGTCGCCCCGATAGCTGACAGAGAGATAATTACCTGGTTCGATAACATCTTCCCCGCTTTTGTCAATGATAAAGACATCAGTATAGTTCCTGTAATTGCCCGCGGCGGCGCTGTCTACAGGGATGACAGAACCGATCCGGTTATTCCCGATGATATAAAGCTTATCCTTGTTCTTATTCAGAAGCTGCTTGATAAGCATATCCATCTCCTCGTCTTGGCTGTAACCGGCGTGTATCGTGTGGCACCGCCGTGCAGGCAGTGTCTTTTCTTCAATCACTCCGATTGGCTGTCTTATCGCGTCCCGTATAATTTCCAGACGGTCTTCGATATTCGACTGCAACGTTTCCAGGGACTTCATACGCTCCCGGATGATAATAAGCTCCTCCTGCAGCATAGTTTCCGTGGTGGACAGGCTCCGGTTGTCCAGATATTCCCGGATGCGCTCCATAGAAAAACCAAGCTCCCGCAGATCCCTGATAACATTCAGCCGCCACAGGTCATGGATATGATACATGCGGTAATCATTCTCCCCCCTGTGAGGCTTTAGAATCCCAAGCTTCTCATAATAACGCAAAGAATCCGGGCCGATATTGTATAATTGTGAAATTTCGCCGATGCGATAATAATGCTTCATAAAGACCTTCTCCTCATTTAGGTACAGGGCAATTGTTAATTTGGGACGTGATCCTTTTGAATTATGTTACGTCCCCAAATAAACCCTTGACCTTAGTATTATACCAAGGTTTAATCTATAAATACAAGGTAAAAGAATTAAGGAGAGATTGATTATGAGATTGGAAGGCAAATCGCTGAAAAGTGATTTTATAAGATTTATCATACCATCTATCGTAGCGCAGTGGGTTTTTGCGCTTTATACGATGGTAGACGGCATCTTCGTCGCGAGAGGGGTATCGGAGGTGGCACTGACTGCGGTTAATATATCTATGCCTTATGTGATGGCGCTGTTTGCGATATCTATTTTATTTGCGGTAGGTACATCTACTGTGGTAGCGATTATGCTCGGGGAAAAGAATATCAAACGGGCAAATGAGGTCTTTACACAGAATATCGTGCTGCTTTGTATCCTTTCTATCATTGTCACAGCAGCAGTGATGCTGAATCTGGAGCGGTTCGCGGATTTCCTGGGGGCTACGGCCCACAACCGGGAGTACGTACTGGATTATCTCGGAACGCTTGCGCCGTTCTCCGGGCTGTTTATCCTGGCATACTCCTTTGAGACGTTAATCAAGACAGACGGATATCCAAAGCGTGCGACCATCATCGTGGCGACCGGATCGCTCATGAACGTAGTGCTGGATTACTTCATGGTTATGGAATGGGGCATGGGAATCAGCGGTGCGGCTCTTGCTACGGGCCTGTCTAATGTAGCGCTCATCGGTCTGTATCTGATGCATTTTCTGGCGGGGAAAGGAACCATCAAATTCCAGAAGTTCAAGATGGACCTGCCGCTTGTATGGAGAGAATTCAAGAACGGGCTGCCGTCCGGTATCACGGAGCTGTCGACGGGGCTGATCATCTTCCTGTTCAACCAGGCAATACTACATTACCTGAATGAGGACGCCCTCGTAAGTTATACGATTATTTCATACGTAAATTCTATCGCTATCATGTCCATGGTCGGAATTGCACAAGGGTACCAGCCTTTGATTAGCTACTATTACGGGCAGAAACGAATTGACCGCTGCCGGAAGCTGATGCGGTATGGAATAATGGCAACAGTAGTCGTATCTGTCGCCTTCACAGCCGGCAGCGTCATCGGGGCCAGGGGGATAGTAGGAATGTTCGTAGCAAAAGAACTCACACAGCTGAGCGCTTATTCCGTACATGTAATGTGCATCTTCGTGCTGTCCTTCCTCGTAGCAGGCTATAATATCGTGATTGGCGGTTATTTTACAGCAGTAGAGAAGCCGGTATCAGCCATGGCGATATCGGTGGCCAGAAGCATCGTCATGCTCGTACTGAGCCTTGGACTGCTGACTGCTCTGTTTGAAGGAAGCGGCATATGGTGGAGTCCGACTTTGGCAGAAAGCTTAACACTCATCCTGACTATTGGCCTGTTTATACGGTATAAAAAAGGGTGGAAAAAAGAAAATTAAAAAGTTGTAAAAAAAGGCTTGATTTTTGTGTTTTATTTGGTATAATAATACATGTTCCGTCAAAGAAATGACGAGCTGTATTGCGGATTGGTGTAATGGCAGCACAGCAGACTCTGACTCTGTTAGTAGAGGTTCAAGTCCTCTATCCGTAGTTCCTTGGCAGGGGCGCCGGATTTCTCTTTTACAGAGAGTCCGGTTAACTAAATAAAATATCGGAGTGTGGCTCAGCTTGGTAGAGCGCTACGTTCGGGACGTAGAGGTCGCGTGTTCGAATCACGTCACTCCGATTTTACCCCCATTTTATGGGGGCTTTTGCTTTTTATAGAAGTAAAAAAGCTGGTCGGGATGATTCTGGCGTTCCTTTGGCTTGTAAGTCGGGAATGGTTGTTTTCTGTAGCTTGGTGATACCGCCACCGTTTCATTTGTATTCCCGGCATATTTTTCGTTGTCAGGCTTTTCGATTTCTTCACAGTGTTTTTTCAATCTTTTTTCCTTTTGGATTTACACACTAAACTTGACAAAGTCTATTATAATACTAAGCGCATACACTCGGCACTGGGTTATCTAACATTGACGACTCCAATTCGTTAGACATTTATTCTGTCTAACAAAAGGGGTTCACTCCAAGCAAGAAAATTTGCTTCCTATTTTATCGTGATAATCGCCCACCCTTACGGCCTCCTCTTCTCATAAAGTTCTTTCTTGCTATGTATTCCCAGTTTCAGATATATTTTCTGTATGGTATTTCGCACGGTGTTAGGAGATATTCCGAGCTTTTCCCCTATCTCCCGGGAAGAGAGCCGCTGACTCAGCAGCCAGGCGATTTCCTGTTCCCGCTTTGACAGAGGAAGCTCAGTCCGATTCAGATATTGATACATGCGTTCCCGGCCGTATTGAAATTGCTGGCCAAGAGCGGTTACCTGTGCAATGTTCTCTTTGTTATTCCGCACCGTTATAATCTGGAGCAATGGGGCAAGGGGAACATAATTTTCCGCAAATGGAAGATAGACGTGGTCAGGCAGAGCAAGGTCCAGTGCCTGGCCAAGCGCGTCAAGCGCTTCCATCCTCCTGCCCTCGGCATCTCTCCCTATCGCAAGATAGATTAGTTCGTAGACCTTAGGTAAAAGCATGTGAAACTGCTCGCTTTCATATATCAATTCTTCCATACACCGCTCGAATTCGTTTTTTGTCATTCCATTAGATTTAAGCTTGTTTAACATCAGCTGCCCATAGATGATCTGCGTAAAGGGAATCGTCACATTTAGGGTCCGGCGCCGGATTGCCTGCATATCCTCCAGCCATTGAGGAATCTCTTCATAAAATCCAAGAATAAGGCTTAAGTACGCCTGACACAGTTCACAAGTCTGCAGACAGCGGTGCTCGGTTCCATGGCGGCCTCTATCGATTATCCGCGTCAGGGAATCCATATAGGAATCCCCTTCGCCGAGTAAGATGGCAGCTCTTGCCATCGTCATCTCTGCTACAAAGCAGATGCTGTCCTGCTGATACAGGGCGGCTTCATAAAGTGCCTGGGTACACATCCTCCTGGCGCCTCTGCTATCCCCTGCTAACAGCATGATTTCCGCCTCCATGGCCTGGGGCACGCCACGCCCGTTATTGCGGGAGAGCAGATAGTAGCAGGGCATGCCATCAGCCACCTGTGTAAGTGTTTTTGACAACTGCCCGCTTTTTCTCCAGAACATTGCAACCACAGAAGAGGATGCAAATGTAAAAGAATCCTTCAGGGAATAGAGGCTGGTAGGCGACTGTAGGAGGCTGTAAGCCTTTTGGTGGCACGCACGCATGGCGGTTACATCATTGAAGGCAAGGAAGGATTCCATAAGTGCGAACTCTCCAAGAAGTTTTTCAAGACGCCGCCCGTGGTACAGGCTGGTCTCAAAGAGAAGCTGCTTAATCAGAAGATAATATGGTGCGTGCAGGGCATATTGTCCCTGGATAAATAACTCCAGCGTAAGGCTTAATGCCAGTTCCGGCATGGTTTTAAGTGTCTTTTGTTCCGGTTCTTCTATAAGTGCAGTAACGACAAGATGCCCGTCCAGATTAATCAGTTCTATCCGGTCTTCCGGGGAGAAGGATAGGGATGTTATAAGATGAAGGGCTCCTGCTCTGCAATAATAAAGTGCTGCGTATACGTATGATCCCGCGGCGGCACAGGCATGTCCGGCTTCTTTCCATGCTTGTTTTTTGGCGATGTCGGACCACTGGCTGAACCTGTCATCAAGAAAAGTATGAAACAGGTTGTGAATGATATAGAGATGTGACTCCATATCGTACCGTATAAAGGGATTTTGACTCAATAACCCGGGAAGCCGTTCTGCCAGCCCGGCCTTTTTGGATAATAATAATGCCTGCTCCAAGGTAAAGCTCTTAAGGAGGGACAGCATGATATAACAATACTGCTCCGATTTGCCAAGATACAGCCAGATAGCCTGTTCCATTAACTTTGAAATATGAACCGCGGATATGAAACTGTTATGTGCCAGGTAATGTATGAGCTGCAGATGAATCGCCGCTGTAAATCCTCCGGAGTCTTCATAGAGAGAAGTGATTTGCCCGTCATCAAGCTGGCAGCCTGCCTGTAGGAAGTAAGACTTGATATCCTGAGGGCCAAAGGTCAGGATATCAGAAGGAATAACATAAATATTTTTGCTATGCCTCAGGACGGTGGATTTCAGCGGATGTGTCAAAACGACAATGTGCAGATTGCCGCAGCCATGAAGTGACAATGCATCCAGGAACATCAAAGGTTCAGGAAAATCAAGGAGCTGATAATTATCCAGAATCAGAATGGCAGGGTCATCACAGGAGAGTCTGCCCATCTGGAGCGTAATCGCGGTTATGCTGTCATTACAGGGAGGGGCAAGGTCCAGAAGGCGGCGCCCAACCGCTTCGTCCACCTCCTGAAACAATGTGCAGATTCCTTCCCATGCTTTTTCGGGAGATTCTCCCAGACAAGTATATATATAATGACGCATCCCGGTAGCGGTTCTTTTTAGAAAGCATTCTGCTATCAAGGTTGTCTTGCCGCATCCGGAGCCGGCCTCTATCACAGAGAGCGGGGAATGCAGAATCCCCGGGAGTGCATGCTGCATCTTGTCAGTAAAATAATAAGGTTTTGAAACGGGTGTGCTATTTGACATAGAGTTCTCCTATCCTGCTCATAAATAGTACACTGCGTACTATTTACCTTTTTGTCTTTAAAACTATAATTTTATTATAAAGAAGATTTGGACAAATGAAAAGTTGGAATTATTCGTAACGAGAAAACCGGCAAGGAAGGATGAAATGGAGAGCAGGGAACAATTCTATTTTAACGACAGTTACCGTATTACGGTGAAAGAAGGATACCTGGAATACTATTTCCGCTTGTTTAAGAGGTCGTGCGCATGTGACCTGGAACCGTACCTATGTATTGTTGAAAAGGGAGTGCTGCATCCATTTCGCGGCGAGTTTATGGATGCAGTCGATTTCTGGGGAAAGGACATCCTTTTTGCGATTATGGAGAAGCATAATGTGCGGTATGGGGATGCGACAAAATGGCTGAAAAGCAGGGAAGAAGAATTAATACTGAGGGGTGGACTGTGGAAAGAGATGACCCGGGAATATCCGGTGCTGAACCGCATAATGGATGAAGTGGCCACAGATCTTAAGGAACATATCTGTGAAATTGTAAGGGTATTATATCAGCATCAGAAAGAAATTGCAGACTATTTTTTTCGGGGGATTCAGGGGCGTGTTCAGGAAATAGGCGCCGGATGTTCGGATTATCACAGCGGCCACAAGAGTGCCCATGTAATCACCTACAGCCATGGAGGTAAGCTTATCTATAAGCCAAGAAGTATGCAGACAGACCTGGCATGGCATACATTTCTACAGGATGCCGCATCTAATACGTGTCGAAACTTTTATGTTCCACGGGTTCTGGACTGCGGAGACTATGGGTTTGCAGAATATATATCCCGGGTTCCGGCAGACAGCGAAGAAGATGTCAGAGAGTATTTTGAGCGTATGGGCTTTATGTCTGGGCTTATCTATGCATTGGGCGGACGGGATATTCATTATGAAAATGTGATAGCCCACGGCGCATGTCCGGTCATAGTGGATACAGAGACCATAGCCGGGGCAGGGAACCAGGTGGAGAGCCGGCTGCATCTGGAAGATACGTGTATGTTTCCCTGGCTGCTAAAAGAAAAAGGCTATTATGGAGGACACGATGCCTTGACATCCGGGGAGGCCGCCGGGAAAAATCTGCCCCTGTATGCCGGGGAATGCCTCAGTGCAAGAGCGTTTGCCGAAGAAGTAGCGGATGGGTTTGAACAGGCTTACCGGCTGCTCCTTCACATGGATATCACGAAAAGAAAAGCGCTGTTGAGCGTGTGGGAAGGCTGTACGGCCCGGCATATCTTAAAGTCTACCTCGTATTACTACAATGTACTGAGGCTGTTGAGAACAAGGGGACATCTGCGTTCTCACGAAGCGTTTCAGGAGGCGCTGCTGCAGAATAAAGAGTGCAGTGATTCGGAAAAAGATGTCCTTTACCACTTGCAGATACCGTTATTTTCAAAGAAAGTGAACAGTCAGGACCTTCTTATGCGATGTTCGCACCTGTGCGAAGCAGATCTTGTAAAAAGAAAAGAAGATATCAGGCGATGGCTGGATCACCGGACAGCCATGAGCGGAGCCAGCTGCTTTTCAAAAGCGGGTATGACGGCCGATTCTGGTGAATCCATAAGCATCATCGAAAGAACTGCAATCTCTCTGTTGGAATATTGGAATGCCAGAATAAAAGAAGGGCTAGTAAGCGGCACGGGTGGCAAGGTCCTTGTCGTGGAACGAAAATCATTACATTATTACGATGCCGGCCTTAATTGCTATTTCCTGGAAAGCATACCGGGATGGATACTGGTGAACCTCTGCTGGGAGGACTGTATGGACCGAAGCCGGCAAAACGAGTTGTTCATTTTGTTCCTGAATCGGCTGAAGCAGCAGATACAGGAGGTGCCGTCTGCCGCGATGGAGCGGGGATTTCTGGAGGGGGTGGGAGGGCTGATATATGTGTTGGGGAGCCTTTACCGAAAGACACGAATTACAATGGCTGGAGAACTATGTGAGCGGGTGCTTCAAGAGGTAATGGACAGTGAATGTGTGAAAAATCCCTGGAACGATTCCTGGCGCTATGGTGAGCAGGGGCTGCTGTCCGGCCTATATGCTCTGCCGGAAGACATGGTGACAGAGCGTGTCCGGTTGCGAATAAAAAGCATGGAACAGATACTTAAGACAAGCGGTGCACCCGCATTTGAAGATATCTGCCACCCGCCTGCAATAACGGACAGGCTCTGTCAGAATGACAGTCTGTTTTGCGGAAATGCAGGTGCCGCCTATCGGTTGGCAGAACGTGCACATAGAGCGGACAGGCAGGACTTAAGAGACAGGGCTGTGAAGATTGCCGCTGCGATGTCAGAGCGTATGGAACGTGAAGGGACTTACCCGTTACGTTCAAAAGATATGCGGGCAGGCTCATTCTTATACGGGGAAGGAGGGATTCTGTATAGTCTGAAATGTATATTGGATGCTGCAAGCCTGCCAAAGATATTTAAAGATTCACAATAAAAAGCTTCACAGAAAGGAGAAAAGAACGATGACAATGCAGGAATTTATGAAGAAGATGGAGACATTCGACAAAAACATCTATGAAAAATTCAAGAGCTGTAAAACACCGGAGGAGGTATATAAAGCAGCGCAGGAACTGGGACTTAGTGCCGGTTATGATGAGTTTATGGAAGAAGTGAAGAGGCTGCATGACCAGCAGATGAAAATGACGGATGCCGATATAAAGACGATTGTCGGAAGCGTGGATGTAAACCGTGGGGAAGCGGAGGTAGAGGGTACGTTGTCTACGATGTTCGTGGCAATGCTGGCTGCCTTGTAACAGAGATAGACTTTAGGGAGGGAACCTGGTATGAAAGAGATCTGGAACCAACAGGGTAAAGAATGCCGGCCGGAACAAACCGTGGACAGGATTCAGGAGATACTGAAAAGAATGGATATTGAGACGGAGCATGTATTTACGGCAGATGTTATGGAGAGCTGCTACAGTTCCCGTGTTACAGTACAAGGCGAGATGTCCGCTGTATATGGAACGAACGGCAAGGGAATTACAAGAGAATACTGCATGGCAAGCGCCTATGCAGAATTTATGGAGCGTCTTGAGAACCGGGGATTTCCATATTCAATACATGCCTGTGACAGAGAAGGCTTAATGGAACGGTACAAAAGGCGCATGTTTCCGGTACATAATATAGAAGAAGATTTTGATCGGGAAGGAAGCTATGCCTCCTGGATGATGGACTATATTTTGGAAAATTCGGGTATACCGAACCATTTTTTTAACCGGCAGCTTGTGAAAAGATTCCTTGGCGGCAACTATGAATATCAGGACTTTTATCATGTTCAGGCGGGCAGTTATGAAAAGGTTCCCTCCCTGTTCGCTAAACTGTTTACCCACAGTAATGGTATGGCGGCAGGAAATACCCTGGAAGAGGCCATCGTACAGGCGGTCAGCGAGATACTTGAGCGTGTCGTCCAGACAAGGATTATGACAGAAGGGATTACGCCGCCGGATATTCCTGCGGATATATTGGCACGGTATCCCCATGTCCGGAAAATCCTGGATGAAATCAAGGGGACGGGAATATATGAGGTGTACTTAAAAGACTGTTCCCTGGGCGGAGCCTATCCGGTGGCTGCATGCTTTATGGTTGACAAAGAAAATCAGACGCTGGGAATACGGTTCGGTTCACATCCGAATATGGGAATCGCCCTGGAACGGACATTGACAGAGGCTTTTCAGGGGCGGGATATGAAGCAGTTCACTGGTTCCAGCTGGCTGTCCTTTGATCCTCAAGTATGCCGAAACCGCTCGAACCTTCTTGATACGAAGAAAATCGGCAATGGCGCCTATCCCTGCGAGATATTAGGGGAAACCAAGTCTTATACGTTCACGGACTGGGATTATGGAACCCGGTATGATAACCAGGAGCTTGCTGAAATTATGGTCGACATTCTGGTACAGCAAGGCCATGAGGTCTATATCAGAGACAATTCTAATCTGGGATTTCCGGCGGTATACGTTGTTGCAGCAGGAGCCAGCGAGATAAGATGCTGTGACCTGCTCTATCTTAAAGAAATGAAACTGTCCAGAGATGTTATGAAGAGCATGATAGAACTGGAACAAATGACAAGGGAAAAGGTTAATGATATCATCCGGCTTATTCAAATCAAGCACCATGCACTGATGGAGAATACTATCAGCAGCATCTATAAGCTGCCTTTTGACCACCATTTTTATACGTTCAATGAGGTGGAGTTTTTGCTGTTCGTATGCTATTATTATCTGGAGGACTATGAAAAGGCTGAAAAGGCGCTGTCTGCCTGCAAGGTGCTGCCGGAGGAAGTGGAGCATGTCAAGACGATTAAGAAGTATTTGTCTGCAAGAAGACAGGGATACTCCCGGGAGAAGACACTTGAAATACTGAGGACCGTCTGCCGGCACAAGCTGGTGGAGCAGGTAGATGAAGAACTGAAAGATTCCACCAGAGTATTTACCAAATTCTATCCGGTATGCAGGGATTTTGACTGTGCCCGTTGCAATGTGTCTTATTGCAGGTACCCCGGGGTAAAAGCATTCGAGAGAAAAATCATATGATTTTTTAATAATAAATGGCAGCAAAAAGGGAGAGGTATAAATGATTATTGGAAATGAAGAAATAAGAGATTATGAAGCAGTAGAGTCAATTAGAAAAGCGGTACCAGCCAAGTCAGGAGGAAGTATTATGAAGCTTCACTATGAAGCGGTTACGGACGCGCTGCGTCAGGATGTGCTTGCACTTAGGACGGCAAAGGGGCAGGAAGGGTATATAGAGCCTGTGTCCCAATGCCTGGAAGAGGCTTGCGACGACTGCCGCTGGAGGCCTGTGGCCATATATGATAAAGATAATATAGTCGGATTTGCCATGTACGGATATTTTCTGCCGGAATATCCGCCAGATGGAAGGCTCTGGCTCGACCGTCTGCTCATAGATGCCCGGTGCCAGGGAAAAGGGTACGGGAAGGCTGCCATGTCAGATCTGCTTCACCGACTGTACCGTGAATATCCGGACAGGGATAAGATATACTTGAGCGTCATCCGGGAAAATAAAGCGGCCATCTCTCTTTACGAGCAGTTTGGCTTCGCCTTTAGCGATGAGAGAGACACGAAGGGTGAATATGTGATGGTAAAAGAGTTAGTAAACTTCAACTACGGAAAATACTGCACGAACCGGTAGAGGGCTGTCTGCTTGCGCATACAGCTCCTTCCGGTTTATACAGAGAAACTGTCGTTTAAAGCACAAAATCTGACATTTCAGGCAAAAGCTATTGATGTATTCCTTTTTTCTTATATGATATAAGTATATAAAAGCTGTCCGGCCGGAAGACGAGAGTATGAGAAAATGAGAAAAGAGGAATGAAAGTGGAAAAGAAGAAAAGATTTTCAATATCACTCACGACACAGATATTGATTGCCACGATCGGTGGCATCATATTCGGTGCGCTGGTCGGGCCGTGGGCCTCCAATATAAAGTTCGTAGGCGACATATTCATACGTCTGATCCAGATGTCCGTCATCCTGCTTGTCATGTCTGCAGTAGCGGCAGCCGTGGGAAGTGGTGATGGACAGGATGTAGGGAAGATGGGATTCCATACATTCAAGTGGATCATATTGTTTACAGTCATTTCAGCCGGATTGGGCATAGCATTGTCCATGCTGATCCAGCCCGGCGTGGGTATACAGATAGCAAATGCGGAAGAGATAGCGAATGCCACCGTCGAATCGACATCCCTACAGGATACGGTGTTAGGGTTCGTGTCTACCAATATCATCGGATCCATGGCGGACAGCGCCATGGTACCGTGTATCGTATTTGCACTGTTCTTCGGTGTGGCCATGGGAGCCTATACACGCCAGAGCGGTAACCGCAATATGGCAGACTGGGTGACCGGCCTGAATGCGATTATCACCAATATCATCAAGACAGTCATGCATATCGCCCCGATAGGTATCTTCTGTCTGCTGGCAGATGTGGCAGGCTCTACCGGCTTCAAGGTTATCATACCGATGCTCAAGTTCCTCGGCGTGCTGTTTATAGGAGATGTGGTCCAGTTCCTTATCTATGGACCGCTGACGGCCACGCTGTGCAAGGTGAATCCGGCGAAGATGCCGAAGAAGTTCGCAAAGATGTCCATGATGGCCGTGACGACCACGTCCGGCGCCATCTGTCTTCCGACCAAGATGGAAGACGCGGTGACGAAGTTTGGCGTCAGCCGCAAGGTTGCAGACTTTACGGGACCGATTACGATGTCCATGAACAGTTGCGGCGCTGCCATGTGCTATGTGGTCGCCATCTTCTTCATGGCCCAGTCCACGGGCGTGGACCTTACCGTCTATCAGATGGGCATGGCGATACTGCTATCCTGCCTCATGTGCATGGGTACGATAGTGGTTCCGGGAGGTTCGGTCATCGTCTATACGTTCCTCGCGTCATCACTGGGACTGCCGCTTGAGAGCATTGCCATACTGATAGGAATCGACTGGTTCTCAGGCATGTTCCGGACGCTGATGAACGTAGACGTGGATGTCATGGTCGGCATGCTCGTTGCCAGCAAGCTCGGTGAGCTCGACCGGGACGTATACAATGGTGTTAAGGAAGTTACATATTAAAAATTGATTATCTCATATACGACGTACGCAGAAAAATCATACAAAGCTTAAGCAGGCCCCCGGCATATCCTTGCGATGTGCCGGGGGCCTGTGTTATGATGGGATACAGGAAAGGATGCCGGAGAAGGCATCCGATATAGGTCCTGAGGGCCGGAAAGAGAGCGTCGCATATGCAGTCAGATAATTTGATATTCCAGCTCATACTGAATATTGGCCTTCTGGTTCTCGTGGCAAATCTGCTCTCCAAACTTAAAATCATCCAGAATATTATCCAGCAGGAACGCCGCAGCTTGAAAAGCCAGGTACTTCTGGCCCTTATGTTCGGCGGCATCATCATCCTGTCTACCTATACGAGCATAGATATCGGCTCATATAACCTGAATACGCGTGTGATAGGCGCCATGACTTCCGGCATCCTGGGGGGCCCGATCGTAGGCTTGTATGCCTCCCTTATCGGGGCGGTGTACGTCTACTTTTTCTCGGAACCTCAGATGTTTGCCATGGCATCCGCATTTTCCACGGTACTGTTCGGACTGCTCGGAGGTGGGTTCTACCCTTATTTCCAGAGAGGAAAATGGAAATACAGGGATCTCTTCCTTCTCGCCTGCTTTGCGGAGTTCTGTGACATGATAGCTCTGTTGCGTCTGGCAAGCCCTTTTGAAGATGCGTTGAGTACGGTTCTGGAGATAGCGGTGCCTATGATCGTATTGAACTCCATCGGTATCCTCATATTCATATCCAGCTTTAACAATGTATTCATCCAGCAGGACATCGAAAGCAGCCGCCAGCTACAGCAGGCTTCGGAACTGACGCAGAAGTGCCTGCCGCTGCTGCGTTACGGGATAAGCAAAGGGGATAATATGCACGAGCTGGCATCCGCGATATTGAGGGAGACGGACTGGATGGGGGTCATGATTACGGACAGGACGGTCATTCTGGAATGGCAGCAGGAGGGAATCGAGTACCAGCCGGACCTGACAAGCATTCCAAGGGTCGGAAAATACGCCATGCAGACCGGCGGCCTGTCCACGATGTACAATGTGCCAAGAAGCAGCTCATGGTACGAGTGGATGAAGGAGTATTCCATGGCTGCTGCACCCTTTGTCATAAAAGGGAAATCTGTCGGGTGTCTAATCGTATGGATGAAGAAGAGATGGGTCTTCCGTAAAAGTGAGCTGGAACTTCTGCAGCATCTTGTTACGCTAGGCTCGTTCCAGATTGCCATGGCTGAGCTGGAGCACCAGGAGATTATGCGGCAGCAGGCGGAGCTCAAAGCGCTTCAGTTCCAGGTCAATCCCCATTTCCTCTTCAATGCGTTGAATACGATATCGTGCGTGTGCAGGGAGAATGCCGGACGTGCCAGGGAGCTTCTCGTGATTCTTGCCAACTACTTCCGCTATAATCTTGCCGGGGGCGCTGACATGGTGCCCATGGAGGAAGAAATCAACCATGTAAAAGATTACCTTGAACTGGAAAAAGGCAGGTTTGAGGACAAGCTGACTGTGACATACGACGTGCCGGAGCAGATGGATATCATGATTCCGACGTTAATACTGCAGCCTGTCGTAGAGAATGCTGTAAAATATGGGATAAACCGGGAAGGAAAACGGATCGTAAATATAAGCGTGCGGGAGACGGAAGAGGGATATGCCGTGGAGATCAGCGACAAAGGAAAGGGGTTTCCTGACGAAGTCGTGGAAATGCTGGAAGAAGGCGGGACTGTCGGCAGCAGCATCGGTCTCAGCAACGTGTACAAAAGGATGAAGAGCACGTATGGAGAAGATTGCGGAATCTATATAACAAGTTCCGGCGACGGAAGCTGCGTACAGCTCTGTTTCAAGAAAGGAAGATAAGTATGGCGGTAAGGATAGCGGTGATAGATGACGAGAGGCCTGCTAGAAGCGAGCTGAGACACCAGCTCAGGGAACTCGTGCCGGACGCGGTGATAGAGGAAGGCGATTCCGGTGCTGCGGCGCTGGAACTAGCGGGTGCCGGGAAGTACGACATATTTTTTCTAGATATCAATCTTGGGGATATAAATGGGACGGTTCTTGTGAATGCGCTGAAAAACATGCAGCGGGATGCAAAGATAATCTTTGTCACGGCTTATTCCGAATATGCGGTGACCGCATTTGAACTCGGAGTTGAGGATTATATCCTGAAGCCTTACGACAAAGGAAGGCTCAAAAAAGTGCTGGAGAGGATGCAGAGCCAGCGTCCGCCCGCCGGCCATCAGGGACAGGCCGTAAAGACACGTCCCGGCAAGATTGCAATCAGCAACGAGGGAAAGACGATATTTGAAGATATAGATGACATCATCTATATCGAGACGCATAACAGAGGATGCATGATACATACAGCTGAACATGGATACTATGACGGGAAAAGTATCGGGGAATTTGAAAAGCGGCTGGAAGGGGACCGTTTCTTCCGCTGCCATAAAAGCTACCTGATCAATCTGGATAAAGTGCGGGAAGTGTTTCCGTGGGGCAACAACAGCTTCGGGCTTAAGATGCAGGGGGCTGCTCAGGAGGTTCTGCCGGTCGGCCGTGAGAGGACAAAGGTGCTGCGCCAGCTGCTTGGGTGGTAAGGCTGCGGAATTGGCTCGGAGAAACCCCATATTCTTTTTTGAATGCACGGTAGAAGCTGGAATAGTCATTGAAGCCGAACATCCCGCTTGCCTCGGTGATGCCTGTGCCACCAAGAATGGCAGTACGGCATGCTTCCACTCTTTTTTTAGTGATATACTGATGGATAGACATGCCGGTGTTCTCTTTAAACACATGTGCTATGTGGTATTTGCCTGTGTAAAATTCTTGCGAAAGTCTCCTGAGTGACAACTCTTCGTCCAGGTGCTCCTCGATAAACTGTGTGACACTTTCGTATAAGGGGAGCAGAGGAGTATTCTTTGCAGGACTGCTCTGTTCATATATAATCCGGTTAAGGTACAGCACAAGGTCGTTCACGCAGAGCCGGATCTGTTCTTCCCTGGCATAATGGGAAGAATGTATTTCTTCCATAAGACGAAGTACTTTAGACTGAATCGTATTGAAAGTGATTCTGTCATTGTGAAAAAGACAATCCTTCCCAGACTGTACGAGGTGCATCGCGTACAAGTAATCCGGTGAAATCTGCTCAAGATGCGTGCAGTATTCTTTGCTGAGCCAGAATACAATACGGCGGTAAGGTGCCTCCAGACTGTGTATCACCGGCCGGTGGAAGACATGAGGAGGGATGAGCATCATATCACCGGACTTCACGGGATACGTATCGCTGCCGGCCTTGATGCTGACATCACCCTCGAGAAAGAAATAGAATTCATAATAGTCATGGGCATGCCCGTTCATTTTGGACAATGCCGTGTCGTTATAATAATAGATTTCAAAATCCTTTGAGACCATGTACTGGCGTGCGCCAAATGGAGTCTGTAAACATTTCTTCATATCTGCCTCCCCTGTTGACAAGGGTACCCTTTCGACTTCACAATATCATAAAAGCGCAACTTTTACAATGTATATACCAATTCTGCCAATGTCAAAAAGGCAGAACTTTTTTTATGATAAAGGAAACGATTACAGGAAGCATTTGGGAAAGGGGACAGATAATATGAGACTTGATCAGCAGGGACTGCTGAACAGTGGCTGGTGGAAAGAAGCAGGATATGATGTACCGGAGTATGACCGGGGACAGATGAAGGAGAGGACGAAGGAGAATCCTTACTGGATACATTTCGGAGCTGGAAATATATTCAGAGCTTTCCTGGCACATGCAGTACAGAAGCTGCTCAACAAAGGCTTGCTGGACAGGGGACTGATAGTAGCGGCAGGATACAATTATGAGATGATTGACAGAGTATACCGTGCCCACGATGATTATACGATACTTGTAACATTAAAAGCAGACGGCAGTATTGAAAAGACGGTGATAGGAAGCATTGCGGAATCGCTGACTCTGGACACGGATAACGGTATGGATTTCAGGCGCCTGAAATCGATCTTCGAGAAGGATTCTCTCCAGATGGCCAGTTTTACGATTACGGAAAAAGGATACTGCCTTACTGATGAAAAGGGTGATTATATTCCGGATGTGGCAGAAGACTTCCGCGTCGGGCCTGAAAAGGCAGACAGCTATATCGGCAAAATAGTCTCTCTTCTTTATACACGTTTTCAATCAGGAGAAAAACCTATAGCACTTGTAAGTATGGACAACTGTTCCCGAAACGGAGAAAAGCTGCAACAGGCTGTAAATGAATATGTAGTGGAATGGACAGAGCGGGGCCTGGCAGCCCCCGGATTTCTGGAATATATCAATAATCCCGCCAGGGTGTCGTTCCCGTGGACGATGATAGATAAGATAACGCCGCGTCCCGATGCTTCCATAGGAAAGATGCTGGAAAAAGATGGTGTGGAGGAGATGACGCCTTTTGCCATGTCGATGCATAGTTATGCTGCCCCCTTTGTAAATGCAGAAGAAAGCGGATACCTTGTGATTGAAGATTGTTTCCCGAACGGGAGAGCCAGGCTGGAAGGGGAGGGCATATATTTTGCAGGGCGTGCGACGGTGGAAAAGTCAGAGAGGATGAAAGTGTGTACGTGCCTGAACCCGCTGCATACGGCACTGGCAGTGTTCGGCTGCCTTCTCGGATACGACAGGATATCTGATGAGATGAAAGACAGGGAACTTCATAATCTCATATGTGACATCGGATACCGGGAAGGGCTTCCGGCAGCAGAACATCCAGGTATTATCAACCCTGCCGAATTCCTTGATTCCGTCATTAATATCCGTTTTCCAAATCCATTTATGCCGGACACGCCCCAGAGAATTGCCACGGATACATCCCAGAAGCTGGCAGTCCGTTTTGGTGAGACGATAAAAGCTTACTTGGAGTCTGATATGCTCAATATACGCGACTTAAAAAGCATTCCGCTTGTGTTCGCAGGCTGGCTGAGATACCTCATCGGAATTGATGATTGCGGACAGCCGTTTGAGCTGAGCCCAGATCCTCTGCTGGACATGCTTCAGGAAAGGATATCCGGCCTTCATCTGGGCAAGCAGTTGGGAGCGGAAGAGGAAGAACGACTAAAGACGCTGCTGGAGGATGATAAAATATTCGGGGTAAATCTTTATGAAGCTGGAATGGCAGAAAAGGTAATAGAGTATTATAAGGAGATGATGGTAGGGCCGGGGGCAGTGCGAGGTGTGTTAGAAAGAATAAGTGCTTCCTCCTGCTGTGTATTTAAGGAACGTATATGAATAAAAAGTGCATCGTGATTCGGATACATTTATATTAAGAATACGTTGTAGCAGAACAAGCAGATTTTCCAGTACAGGGAAATCTGCCTTTTTTACTTTAAACTACAGATAACAGAAAATATTAAGTATATCACAAAATATACTATGTTGCCTTAAATTCATATTTCATATAATTGTATTAACAAAACTACATAAGAATAACATTCTTAATCAGACGGTAGCGAGCCATGTTCAACCCGGTATTTTTTCGGCGAACACCCTGTAATCTTCTTGAATATCTGGCTGAAATAGATAGGGTCTTCATATCCGGACTCGGCGGCAATTTCTGACACGGACATGGAGGTCGAAGACAACAGATGCTTTGCATGAGAGATACGTTTGTTGATGACATATTTCATGGGGGATATACCCATCTCTTCTTTGAATATATGAGAGATATAATTCTGGCTTATATATATGGCATCGGACAGGCGTTCCAGATTGATATCGGAAGTATAGTTCTTGTCGATATAGTCTTTGATTCGCATGCTGTGCCTGGATGTGGAGTTTATATTCTGCAGCTGATTGTTCAGAAGCCGGAGCATAAGAGCTAGGATGCAGGAGGCAAGGGAGGCAGATATATTTTTATAGTGAAGCCTACGGGCAATCGTCTCATGAACGAGTTCCATGAAATATAGTTCAAACTGGCGGTAGTATTCACCGGCATCCTGAACAGGGCAGATATCATCTGGGATAAGCACGTTCTCAATGAGCGTGGGAATCTGGAAACCGGACAGACCCACGAAGAAAAAGTGCAGTGGATTTTCCGGATCTGACGCTTCTCGGTGTACGGTGAGCGGATTGCACAGAATCAGTCTGCCGGGATATAGTTCGTACTTTACATCCTTGATGATGGAATAGCCGGCGCCTTCCGTACAGAATATTATTTCTGCTGAATCATGTTTGTGGAACTTGCTTGACCATGCGGGGTCGTTGCGAAGGTAACCGGACATGACGACGTGTGGACCTTTGAACAGAAGGTTCGGAGTATCCGGGTTATCGATGTAATTTTTCAGATTTTTAATATCTGTATCTATATTATTTTCCATTAATTACCATCTCCTGATATTGAGTCAGATATTAAAATTATTATATACTAAGTGATTATTTCAGTCAAACAAAGGAGGGAAATGATGAACAGATGCAATAAGGTAGTGGAAGGTGGTATACCGGTCACTAATCCGGTAAATGGTGAAGTAGTAGACTATATTCCTGCCATGACGAAGACGGAGGCGGACCGTGCGGTAGAGGAGGCAGGCAGGGGATTTTTGAAATGGTCGGCTTTGCCGCAGTATGAAAGAAGCTGTATACTGGAAGAATTTATCCGGCTTTTTACGCCAAAGATACCAGAACTTGCGAGACTTCTCGTACTGGAAAATGGAAAGCCTGTCACAGAGGCCGAGGGTGAGTTTGGAGCACTGAAGATGCTTACTAAAGGCTACTGTGAGCGTGCGAATCATATGTATGGCCGGACGATGCCGGAAGGCAGCGGGGAAGGAGGAGGGCTTCACGATATCACCTTTACGAGAAAAGAGCCGTTAGGCATCTTTGTCTGTATCATACCGTTTAATTTCCCGATAGCCATGTTCGGCCATAAAGTCATACCGGCATTGGCCGCGGGTAATTCGGTTATCCTGAAGCCTGCCACCACCTCACCTCTTACGCTGATGAAATTGACAGACCTGCTCCATGAAGCGGGAGTGCCCCAAGAAGTAGTACAGGTAGTGACAGGCCGTGGTTCTGATGTGGGTGATGTGCTGGCAGGGCATCCTGGTATCCAGGCAATTTCTATGACAGGCAGTACGGCAGCAGGACTTCGGATTTATGAACGGGCAGCCAGGAATCTGACGAGAGTATTCCTGGAGCTTGGAGCCAATGACGCATTCATTATGCTGGATGACGCAGACGTGGACCTGGCTGTGGAAGAAGCCATCTTAAGCAGGACGCTGAATGCCGGACAAGTATGCTGCGGCAGCAAACGGTTTCTCGTACATCATACCTTGGCAGATGAGTTTGAAGGAAAGCTTAAAGAAGCATTAAACCGGATAGTGGTCGGAGACCCGCTGAAACGTAGTACACAGATGGGAGCATTGATTGGACAGGAGGCTGCAGATGCGGTCAGTAATCAGGTACAGCGCACGATAAGCCAGGGGGCGGTCTGTACCTGGGGAGGCAATCGACTGGACAGGGCGTTTTTTGAGCCGACGATTCTAAGAGAGGTTACGCCTGAGATGGATGTGGCAAAAGATATGGAGATTTTCGGCCCTGTCTTTCCAATCATAACTTTTGATAAGGATGAGGAAGCGCTTGAGATTGCCAATCAGTCTTCCTATGGCCTAAGCGGGGCTGTTTTCAGCCGGGATATAAAGCGGGCGATTCAGATGGCGGACAAGCTGAAGAGCGGCAGCGTCGTGATGAACGGCGGGACAGATTACCGTACGGTGGAACTTGCCTTCGGCGGTTATAAAAAGAGTGGTATCGGGCGGGAAGGAATCTCTTATACGCTGGACGAGATGGTACAGGAAAAGAACTTTGTGCTAAAAGGTGTATTGTAAAGGATGATAGAGATGGAAGCAGACAGACCATTTACGGGAATAATTACAGATATCCAGCGCTACAGCGTTCATGACGGACCGGGCATACGCACCTTAATCTTTTTCAAAGGCTGTCCGCTCAGATGCCGGTGGTGTCAGAATCCGGAGACGTGGCATGTCCGTCCAGAGCTGATGCTTTATCCGGAAGGCTGCATCGGCTGCGGCCTGTGCAGTGCCTCCTGCCCGGCACAGGCCGCCTGCGGGGCCCGGACCGACAGGGATAAGTGCCGGGAATGTGGGCTGTGCGCTCAAATCTGCCCTTCCCGGGCAAGAAAGATGGCAGGAAAAGGATACACAGTGGAGGAGATTGTGGAGACCGTAAAGCGGGACAAAGTATTTTATGACCGAACCGGAGGAGGAGTCACCTTAAGCGGCGGAGAGCCGGTGTACCAGAGCAGATTTGCGGGGCGTCTTCTGGATACGCTCAGAGAGCAGAATGTTCACACTGCCATAGAGACATGCGGTTATTGCAGCGAAGATACCTTTGTGCAACTGGCCGGGAAGACAGACTGCCTTCTCTTCGACATAAAACATATGGATGAGAATGAACATAAGAAGTATACTGGCGTCTCTAACAGACAGATTCTCGCTAATATAAGGAGGGCAGGCGCAATGTGCAGGCATATCATTATCCGGTTTCCTCTCATACCGGGTGTAAATGATACAGTGACGAATATTGAGCAGGTATGCTCGCTTGCCATAGAGGTGGGAGCAAGAGAGATACATCTTCTGCCATTCCATCAGGCGGGAGAAGAAAAGTGGAGAGCCCTCGGGCGCCGCTATTCATTTGAGGGGCGCAGGCTTATGGAAGAGGAAGAGATTGAAGCTGTACGGTCGCTTATAGAAAACAAGGGGATACCGGCAGACATAGGTGGCGGCGGAATATATAAGAAGGACATAGAGAAAAGGGAGGGATTGGATTGACGAGAAGTGATCGAATCAAGGTGCGGTTATTTGATGAAGATTTTATGAAAAAAAAGGAATGGTGGGGAGAAGGAGAAACAATACTGACAGAGGAAGAGATAAAGAAAAAGCCTTTGATTATCCGCAAAGCTCTGGCTATAGAGCATGTGGCAAAATATATGCCTGTCTCTGTGCGTCCGGATGAGCTTATTGTGGGAGTTCCTACCATGGCCTCAGTAGGGTTTGGAAGATGTTTTCCTGTCTATGCCCTTCCGGAGGAAGAGGAAAGAGCAGCCAGATGCGGATATACGGTAAAGTCTGTCGCAGGGCATCATCCGGCCGATTATGAAAAGCTGCTCCGGATTGGGCTTAAGGGGGTGCGGGAAGAGATAGAAGAGTCGCGCCGGGAAAAAGAGAGAAGCGGAGAGCTGGATGAAGAGACGGATCATCTGTATGCGTCTATGCTTATCAGCCTTAATGCGGTCGGAATTCTGGCAGGACGTTATGTGGAACTTCTGCGCCAGGAAGCCAAGCAGGAAAGGGAGGAGGCCAGGAAAAAAGAACTGCTCCAGATGATGGAGGTGTGTTCCAGGGTGCCGGAAAATCCTTCTGAGACATTTCAGGAAGCGCTGCAGTCGGTGTGGCTCTTATTCGCCTTCTTCCATAGTACCATGGAGTTCCTTCCCATCGGAAGGTCGGACCAGTATCTGTACCCTTACTATAAAGCAGATATCGCGGCCGGACGGATAACAGAAGAACAGGCAGAAGAACTTATCATAAGCTGGCTTGCCAAATTCAGCGAGCGTGTGCAACTTAAGCCTGAACAGTGGGAGATGCATCTGGGAGATATGGACAGCCAGTTTAACGGCAGGGATATGGAACAGGAAGACGCAGCTACCTACGACAATGATGAAAGCTATAATTACGGTACCTCTGCCAACCACTGGCTTATCAATATGATTCTCGGTGGTATGGACGGCGAGGGTGTGGATGCGACCAATGACCTGACCTACCTCATATTAGAAGGGTGGAAGTTCCTGGAAGCGGTGACACCGACAATGTCGGTGCGTTTCCATAAAAATACCCCGCAAAAGCTCTATGAGCTGTGTGCGTCCATTCTTCGCAAAGGAGCCGGAGAACCGGTGCTGTATAATGATGAGCCGATTATAGAAGGACTGGTCCGGATGGGGATACCTCTTAGAGAAGCCAGAAATTATTCCAACGATGGGTGCTGGGAGACCCTTATTCCGGGAAAGACAAGCTTTAGCTTCTGTATGAACCAGGTGTTGCAGATGCTGGAATACCAGCTTCAGCAAGGCAGAAGTCTAGTGCGCGGCCGTGTGGAAAAAGAGGGGCTGCCACCTTTGAGCAGCTATAGCGGCTATGAGTCTTTTTACAAGGTCTTCCTCCGTATACTGGAAGACAATGCACGCACTGAGATAAGGAATAAGATACGGTTCTCAAAAGCGAGAAGCGATATCGCACCTTCCCCGTTATTGTCGGCCTTCATGGATGACTGCATAAAGCGGGGCAGGGAGTATTCGGACGGAGGAGCTGTGTATGATATCTTTACCCTCATGCTCTGTGGGTTCTCCGGTTGTGTGGATTCTCTGACAGTGATTAAGAAACTTGTATTTGAAGAGCAGAGGATTACGCTTACAGAGTTGGCAGAGGCGACAAGAGCAAACTTTAAAGGATATGAGGCCTTACATCAGTATATCTGTAATCATGTGCCGAAGTTTGGCAACGATGAGCCGTACTGCGACGAGATTGCAAGAGGGCTGGTGGAGGATTTTAAAGTTATTGCAGACCGGCTCAGGGCAGAAGGCACAGGAAAATACATGATAGGGCTCGGCATAGCCACTTTTGAATTCTATGCTAAGTGGGGGCATGATATAGGCGCGTCTGCAGACGGGCGCTTATCCCAGGAACCGATAGGAAGTAACGTATCTCCGGTCATCGGTATGGACAAGGCCGGGCCGACGGCGCTGATTCGGTCTGTAACGACGCTGGACTGGCTCCCTTACGCCATCGGCGGGCCGCTGGATATGCAGGTGAACCCGAATGAAGTGTCTGGTCCCCAGGGAATCAGCCGTATGACGGGACTGATCCGGTCATATTTTGATTTGGGCGGCCTGATGCTGACAATCACAGGCGTCAACGCACAGATGCTGGAAGATGCCAGAAAGGATCCGATGCGGCACAAAAGTCTGCGTGTACGGCTCGGCGGGATGTCGGCTTACTTCATCTCACTGTCTGAGGAGATGCAGGAGAGCATCATACGTAAGACAAAACACAGTTTCTGATTTTTAATCTAATAACATACACCGGATTAAATAAAATGACAGAAAATCATAAATTGAAAACAGTATGACTCATGTTTGTGTTTTTGTTAATAAGTTACAATATAATTACTATAAAACAAATCCTGTAAAATAAAAAAGGAGGAAACAGGTATGAAAAAGAAAATGTTAAGTATGGTAATGTGTCTGCTGCTTCTCGCAGGTCTCATGTCAGGCTGTTCTTCTGACTCGGGAGAGTCCGGCAGTTCGGGAAAATCGGAAAAAAAAGAAGCGGTTGTGGGGGAAGACGGCACGGACTGGACCGAAAAAGCGGAGGCAGCGATGGGTGTTACTCCGACAAGCTTCCAGGGGCCAAAAGAGACTGCAGGTGCTGTCCCTGATGGGAAGAAGATAGCACTTGTCTCTGCAAATGCAGCGCTGCAAGGCTGTGTGGCTCCTCTGTACACGATGCAGGATATCTGTGATGAGCTGGGCTGGACGTATCAGTTTTATGACGGGGCAGGGAGCTCTTCACAGCAGAACGAGATGATTATGAACGCCGTTTCCTGGGGGGCAGATATGATATGTGTATGCTCTGTAGACCCGGCTACAATCCAGCAGGGTCTGAAAGAAGCAGCAGATGCTGGCATAGTAGTTACAACATGCTCCACAGGTATCTTCGACCCGAATCCTGAGATGGAGATGGAAGAGGGTCAGCTGACTTATGAATTTGGCGTGTCCCCGGACTATGCAGCAGTAGGCTCTGCTATCGCAGACTGGATTGTCAATGATGCAGGGAATGAAGGGGAGATCGTGATTGTGGACGCAAACGAAGCTCCATCCTGCCGTGCCCTTCGTGTTGGCCTTCTGGATGAACTGAAGCTTTCGGATATGGAGGTAGATGACAGCTTCTGGTTTACTGGTTCACAGGTTGGTGATACTCTGATTCGAAACGTAACGTCATATTTGACGAAGCATCCTGACTGTAAGTATGTCTTTGTGGCATATGATCCGGCTGCGGCGGTCATAGTAGAAGGCCTGAACCAGGCGGGGATGAACGACGTAAAAGTCATCAGCGTACTCGGTATCCAGCAGAATATTGAATACATACGTGAAGAAAATGTACAGGTTGCGACAGCAGCTTATGATAATAACTATATGGGGTACGCTGTAATAGATCAGTATATCCGTTACCTGAACGGTGAGGAGTACAGCGCTCCTATGGGTGAGAATCTGCCATATACGGTGCTTGACGCGACCAACCTCCCAGAACAGGGGACGGACTGGACGGCGCTTTCCTTCTTCGATTATGAAAAGGAATTCAAGGCATTGTGGAAATAAGTCGTCAGACTGCTGCCAAATGTGTCTATCTACATTTGGCAGCAGAAATTTATGAGGAGGCCAATTATGGATACGAATAAAAGTAAAGGTGGAAAACCCCTCATTATTAATTTTTTGCGGCGTTATATTCTGATAATTCTGCTGGGTATTCTGATTTTGTTTTTCTCCGTACAGACAGAATCCTTTCTATCGGCGAGAAACCTGAGCAATATCTTGATGATACAAGTGACGACAGGATGCATGTCTATCGGTGCGCTGATGATTCTGGTCGTAAATGAATTTGACCTGTCTCTCGGGTACCTTCTCGGCTTCTGCATGATGCTTGGGGCGTGGCTTTCACAGAAAGGCCAGGGAGCGGCTGTCGTCATACCGGCGATGCTGCTGGCCGCTGTCTTCGCAGGGCTGATAAGCGGGATAATGACGGTGAAATTCAGGGTCAGTTCTTTCATATCGACTCTTGCCGTGGGAATAACGCTGAGCGGTTTTACGACCGGAATGAGCGGTGGAAACGTACTGTCCAGCAATATACCGAAGGTAGTCATCGCTTTCGGGCAGAAGAGATTCCTTGGGTTGGGATATTGTACTTGGGCGATGATTTTGCTGCTGGCAGTCATGTATTACATATTAGAACATACGAGCTTTGGACGCAGTCTGTATGCAATCGGTGGTTCTGAACGGGTTGCGTATCTTGGTGGAATCAAGACCGACAGGGTACGTATTATCGTGTTTATGCTTGCCGGGCTGTTTACAGGGATTGCAGCAATATCACAGCTTGGCCAATCGGGAAGCGCCAATCCGTCTTATGGTATGGAGATGCTCATGCCGGCATATGCAATCGCCCTGTTAAGTATGGCGGCCTATAAACTAGGAACCTATAATATCGCAGGCCTCGTTCTGGCTATCCTGGTAGTAGGCGTAGGAGTAAACGGGCTTGGACTGATTGGAGCCACATATTGGATGGAACACTTGTTTAATGGGATTGTATTGATTATGGCAGTCCTGATATCGATATGGGAGCGCCATGCCCATGGGCTCATATAGGGAGGAGGAAGCATATGCCGATTCATGTTAAGAAGCTGACGGTGAGATTTCCCGGATTGTATGCATTGAAAGATGTGGACATAACATTTGGAGACGGGAGGGTGCACGCGGTATTAGGAGCAAATGGCAGCGGCAAGTCTACGCTCGTCAAGGTGCTGACGGGCATCTACAGTCCCGAACCTGCTGCCCATATAGGTATTAACGGTCAGAAGTTTCAGGAGATAAAAGACCCAAATATGGCAAAGAGGCTTGGGATTCGGGCGGTCCATCAGGAGGCACCTCTGATAGATGCGCTTTCCATTGCAGAGAGCATTGCTGTCATGCGGGGGTACCCCAAAAACAAGTTTGGAAAGATACAGTGGAAAAAGCTTTACGAGTATAGCGAAGAGCTGCTTCGGTTCTGGGATATAGATCTTCCCTGCAGAAAGCTTGTCGGCCAGATTAGCGCTACGGAGCGGAGTATGGTGGCAATGGCAATCGCGATGGGGAAGGATGAGGAGCTGTCAGATACGAAGGTACTCATTCTTGACGAGGCAGATGCATCTGTTCCAGAAGACGAGGCAAAACGCTTCCTTGCAAAAGCGCGAAAGGCTGCAAAGCTAGGCATACCGGTCATAATGGTGACACACAGGCTGAAATCTGTCATGGAGATGTGCGATGACGCGACTATATTAAACGATGGAAAAGTCGTGTATTCTGGAACTTTGTCAGGTATAGACCAGGATTTTATAATATCTAAAATGCTTAAGAGCGAGCAGTCTTTAAAGACAGAGGAGCGAGTTGGCATATCCCGTCTGTGGGATTCGGTCGGCTCAACTTTGCAGCAGAAGAAGGAAGGTGCGTTGCTGCAAGTGGATGATTTATATGCAGATAAGATTCAAGGAATATCGTTTGCATTAAACAGAGGAGAAATCCTGGGGATAGTCGGCATGTCAGACAGCGGGACAGCTGAACTGCCATATATTCTGGGAGGATCGGGCAAGTGGAAGTCCGGTGAGATACGATTGGATGGTGAGAAGCTTCCGAAGAAGATGACACCGGGGAAAGGAATAGAGAGAGGAATCTCCCTCGTGCCGACGGACCGTCCAAGGCAAGGCGGCGTCATGAACCGTACGCTGCGTGAAAATGTGATATTGCCGTTGGAAAACAGATTTTTCTTAAAGAACAAAAAAGCTTATGAAGCTGTTGAGACAGCAATTGAGGAGCTGGATATCCGGCCTCCGCTTGCGAACCAGCAGTTTGCCAAGTTCTCAGGTGGGAATCAGCAGAAGTCCATCGTAGCAAAGTGGCTCTTTACGTGTCCGAAAGTATTGGTATTGGATGATCCGACCTATGGAGTGGATCCCGGGGCACGAATAAAAATCTTTGCGGCTCTTAAAGAATCCGCCAGGAATCATGTGGGAATCATTGTCTTTTCGACGGAACCAGAGCAGCTTGCATCGCTGTGTGACAGGGTAATCGTCCTTCGCAAAGGTGAGATAGCGCATGAGCTGCTCAAAAGCGACGGCACACTGACGCGGAAATCAATAGCAAGGTGGTGTTACGTATGAAAAAGATATTACAAGAAACAAACTGGAAAAATATAAGAAGCAGATACGGGATGCTCCTTGTCTTCGCAATCATCATAGTCTTGTTTTCGGTGCTGAATCCAAGCTTTTTAACACTGAGCAACTGGAGCCGGATTTTAATCGGACAGGCTGTTATAGGCAGTGTGGCGTTGGGAGCCATCTTCATACTTGTAATCGGAGAGTTTGACATGTCACTTGGATATATGACCGCCTTTACTTTGATGGTGGGAGGATATCTGTCTGAGAAGGGATGCCAGGCAATGGCGGTGATTGGCGCCATGTTCCTGGCGGGAGTACTGGCCGGGCTTCTGAATGGCTGCCTGATTGTGCTCCTCAAGATTCCGAATGCAGTTGCCACCATGGGTACGGGAATCTGTATGTATGGACTGACACTGGCTATGAGCGGGGGGCGCGTGCTTGCGCTGAACATTCCGGGAATTGTTGTTGAAATATGTAACAGCCGTCTTCTGAGTATTGCACTGCCCGTATACATATTGGCCATTCTGATGATTATCGTGTATTTTATCCTGGAATTCACACCCTTCGGGAAGAAACTGTATGTCATCGGCGGGAATGAACGTACGGCATACCTGTCAGGTGTCAATACAAAACGGTATCGAATTGCAGCGTTTATGGCCGCGGGTCTGTTCGTGGCGCTAGGGGCGGTATTCATCCTTGGGCAGGCGAGGGCGGCCAACCCTCAGAGAGGACCGGAATATCTGATGTCCGCCTACGCAACGGTCTATCTGAGCGTGACAGTATTCCGCCCGGGCACGTTCAACCTCCGTGGGGTGGCATTGTCGCTGCTGTTGCTGGGAGCAGGCTTTAAGGGCCTGAGTCTGGCCGGTATGCCTTACTGGTTTGAAAATGTCTTTTACGGTATCGTGCTGGCTACAGCTATGCTGACGGCGAATAAGGAGACGCGCGCTATGAAAGCCGGATAAATATGAGAAATATACAGCGTAAGGATTGGAAGGTGAAATACTTGAAGGACGACTATATTATCAGAAACGGTCATGTGATAGATCCGGCGGCCGGATTCTCCGGCAGAAAAGATATATATATCAGAGGCGGTTATATTGCAGAGCCGTCAGAGGATGTTTCTTGCGAAGAAGCTTGCGTTATCGACGCTACAGACTGCTTTGTCCTGCCCGGGCTGATTGACTTCCATACCCATCTGGGGTACCAGCTCAGCGATTTTGGCCTGAATCCTGATCTGTACACGCTGCCGAATGGGATTACGGCAGCGGTAGACGCGGGATCGGGAGGTACGGCCAATTTTGAAGGAATGTACACGAATGTATTTACCCGGAGCATGATTGACATCAAATGCTTTTTAAATGTGACAGCTACCGGGATTATCACAGAATGCTATCTGGAGAATCTGGATCCGGATTTCTATAATATTTCTAAGATAGAATATCTGCTGAACCGGTATCGCGATGTTCTGCTCGGACTGAAAGTGCGTATCGGGGCAAATACTGCAGGAACACTTGAACTGCAGCCGCTGGAAAGAGCAGTTGAATTAGGCGAAAGGTTCGGATGCAGAGTCTGTGTCCATGCTACAAACCTGACGTGCGGCTATGACCGTATCTTGTCTCTGCTGCGTCCCGGTGACATCATCTGCCATATATTCCAGGGAGATAACGACTATACTATCCTCGGAGAAGACGGGAAAATTGCGGATTATGTGCGGGCGGGGAGGAAGAAGGGGATTTTATTTGACTGCGCCTGTGGCCGTGTCAACTATTCTAATAGGATTATCCGGGAGGCATTAAAAGAAGGTTTTGCTCCGGATATTATCAGTACGGATGTGATTGGATTCAGCATCTATGGGTCTAAGATCCATTCGCTGTTATCTGTTATGTCTCAGTTTCTGGGAACGGGAATGGAACTTGAGGATGTTGTAAGAGCCGTCACTGCAACACCAGCGGGTATCATGGGTATGCAAGGAAGGATAGGTACACTAAGAGCAGGTGCCCAGGCGGATATTTTTATAACCAGGCTTAAGCGGCATAACTGGGAGCTTGCGGACAAGTTTGGAGAAGTTATGCAGCTCGATGAGATATTCGTCCCGTTATTGACGATGAAGCGTGGAAAGCTGGCATATCGAAGTATACTGTATGATTCTATAAGATAGATGAGAGGAAACATAAAAGAAGGGTGATAATATGAAAAAAATAAGAATAGCAAATGGTGCCGGCTATGCAGGAGACCGACTTGACGCAGGAGAAGTGCTGATCAGGGACGGCCGTATCGACTACCTGACCTTTGAATGCCTGGCAGAGCGGACCATTGGCTTATGCCAGCGCGATAAGATGCATAATCCGGAGCTTGGATACAGCCGCTTAAGCGAAGAGCGTCTGCGCAGGACGCTTAAACCGGCCAAGGGAAGAGGGGTAAAGATCATATCCAATCTGGGAGCAGCCAATCCGGAAGCTGCGGTCAGGCTTATACAGCGCATATGCAAGGAACAGGATATCACCGGCCTTCGTGTGGCTGCCGTCTCCGGGGACAACATATATGACAATGTGGAGGCATACTACGATTACGATGTGCTGGAATTTGAAGGGAAGCTGGGAGATATCCGGGACAGGCTCATATCCGGCAATGCCTATTGCGGCATAGAAGGAATCGTGGAGGCGCTGAGAAACGGGGCTGACGTCGTGATTACCGGCCGGGTCGCAGATCCGGCTCTGACATTGGCACCTCTCTGTTATGAGTACGGATGGACACTCCAACAGAATCCCATCCAGTTCGGACAGGGTATCCTGGCAGGACATCTCATAGAATGCGGTCCGCAGAGTACAGGAGGAACTTTTGCAGACCCGCCATATAAGGCGGCTGTCGACCTGGCTCATATCGGTTTCCCCATCGTAGAGTTCAGTGAGAACGGCGACTTTATTATCACGAAGCCTGAAGGAAGCGGCGGAGAGGTTACACCGGATACAGTAAAGGAACAGGTATTGTATGAGATACATGATCCGAAAGCATATATGACGCCGGACGCGATAGCCGATTTTGGCAATGTCCATCTGAAACAACAGGGAAAGGACAAGGTGTTGGTGACAGGTGCCACGAGCCATGGAAGACCGAGGCAGCTGAAGGCCAACTTCTGCTATAAAGATTCCTATACGTGTGAAGGAGGCGTGACATACGGCGGATCCAGCAGTCTTGAGCGTGCCAGAATTGCAGGGGATATGGTCGTGGAACGCATGAAGATGATGGGAATAGAGACAGAAGAGATGAGGCTTGATTATATTGGGTATAACTCGCTTTACAGAGAGAAGATATCCCGTCATATCTGTGGAGATAAGATGACATTTCCAGAGATAAGGCTTCGGGTGGCGGCCCGCATGAAAGACTATGAGACGGCTGTGCGCTTCAGCGATGAGTTTGACTCAATGTATGGCAGCGGTCCCTTTGCCTGTGGAGGCGTAACGATGTCAATCAATGAGATCATCAATGTCTGTTCTGTTTTTGTAGAACGTTCAGACATCAAAATTACAGTGGATTATCTGGAGGTATAAATGATGAGACTGCGGGAAATTGCACATTCACGTGGCGGGGATAAAGGAGACATATCGAATCTGTCGCTTATCCCATACCGTGAAAGTGATTATGAAAAGCTGAAAGAAAAAGTAACGGCGGAAATGGTGAAGGAATATTTTTCTGAGATATGCTATGGAAAAGTGACAAGATATGAAGCGGATGGCATCTGCTCTCTGAATTTTGTACTGGAAAAGGCGCTGGGCGGCGGAGTCTTGAAAAGCCTGGCTCAGGACAAGCATGGTAAGACTCTGAGCGCTGCCCTGCTGGAGATGGAGATAGACTGGTAAGAGGTATGGAATCAGTCTGGTGTGTGAGCACAGAAATAGTTTGATATATCTAAGAAACGTTTCGCAAACAAATGAAAACAAATAAAGAGAAAAGTGAAAAAACAGATAATTAATAGTCAAAATGCACCAAAATATTCAAATAAAAATGTTAAATATGACAGTAAAACGACGAAATATTGACACAGTCATAATAAAATGATAATATACAAATAGAAAAACGTTTTTATTAAAAGATAAAATGGACAAAAAGAGACACGTTCTTAGACGAAAGGAGAGCGGAGAATGGACAAAATCAAAGTTGGAGTAGCCGGATATGGCACGATTGGACAACGGCTGGCGGACGGTGTGGCATTGCAGAAGGATATGGAACTGGTTGGGGTGGCAGATCTGGCGCCTACGCTTGCAGTCAGGGCGCTATACGAAAAAGGGATGCCTTACAGCCTTTATCTCGTAGACGGGGCCAGGAAGAAAGCGTTTGATGAGCTTGACATTCCCGTAGCAGGAACATTTGCAGAGCTGGTGGACAGCGTGGATATCATGCTTGATTCCTCCCCCGGCGGAGTAGGAGCAAAAAATAAAGAATTATATGAGAAGAAGGGTGTCAAAGCCATCTTCCAGGGCGGGGAGAAGAATTCAGTGGCCGACGTCTTCTTCCACGGCTATGCAAATTATGAAAAGGGGCTCGGCATGGACTACCTTAAGCTGACGAGCTGCAATACTACCGGCCTTATCCGTGCCGTAGACTGTCTGGACCGATCTTATGGAGTAGAGAAAGTGGCAATCACCATCATCCGGCGTGTGGCTGACCCCGGAGATTATCACAGGGGACTGACAAATGCGCTGCAGATGGACAAAGCACCTTCTCACCAGGCAGTGGATCTGATGACAATCATGCCGCATATCGATGCGACCGGTATTCTTGTACATACACCCGTGACCCATGGCCATATTATAACCGTGCTGGCCACAGGGAAACAGAAAATAACGAAAGAGATGGCACTGGAAGCATTCCGTAAGCATCCAAGAATACGGGTCGTGAATATTGACGACGGTTTTCTCGGGAATGCATCCTTCTTCAAATATGCCCGGGATCTGGGCAATCCAAGAGGGGACATGTACGAAATCGGTCTGTGGGAAGACAGTATCGTAGAGAGCGGGGATGATATCATGTTTGCGATTCATATACCGCAGGAAAGCGTTACGATACCTGAGACGATGGATGGCATAAGGGCTGCGTGCAGGATGCAGGATACCGGTGCCGGTGCGACAGAAAAGACAAACGAATATCTGCACATCGGCAGTTGATTTGTTTACCTCCTGGGGGGCGGGGCATGCCATGGCCCCGCCCCTTGATAATGGCTGGCAAAGGCCGGATCTGTCCAGAAAATTGCTGCCCGTAAGTACCTGATACATAGAGTAACATCCGAAAAAGATGTGAGGTTAGAAGAAGGAAAGGAGTGTGACAGATAGTGCGTTTTGGGATATATACGCTGGATGATTATGACGTAAAAGACAAGACCGTATTGTGCAGAGTGGACATAAACCAGCCCGTAGACAGAGAGAGGGGGATGCTGAAAAGTATCGCACGGATAGAGGCCTGCGTCCCCACATTAAAGGAACTGTCGGACAGGGGCGCCAGGACGGTGATACTGGCACATCAGGGAAGTGATATCGAGTACAAGAACTATTATACGACAGAACCACATGCCCGCATATTGAGCGGTCTGCTCAGTAAGACGGTAGAATTTATCGATGATGTGTGCGGGCCTGCCGCGATTGGGAAGATTCGTTCACTGAAAGCAGGGGAACTTCTTCTTTTGGACAATGTACGTTTTCTCGCAGAGGAACAGACGCTGTTTGAACAGAAGCTTGGCTTAAGCCACAAACAGCAGGCAGAGACGCTTCTCGTCAGGAAGCTGGCGCCGCTGGCAGACCTCTACGTCTGCGACGCGTTTGCGGCAGCCCACAGAGACCAGCCTTCTCTGTGCGGGTTTGAACAGATACTGCCCTCGGCTATGGGTCGTCTGTTCGAGAAGGAATATTGTGTGCTGTCGGAACTGATGAAGTCGCCAAAGCGTCCGTGTACTTTTGTCCTTGGGGGCGCTAAGATTGGGGATGCTTTTCTGATGATGGAGACGGTACTGGAATCAGGAGCCGCAGACCGTATCCTGGCAGGAGGGCTTGCGGGCAACATCCTATTGGCCGGTGCGGGTGTTGATATCGGCAGGGGAAGTATGGAATTTATACGCAAGTCCAACTACGCGCCTTATATCGAGAAGGCAAGCCGTTTATATGAAAGATATGAAAGCCGTATCGTAATGCCGGAGGATCTGGCTTATGTGGAGAACGGCGTGCGCAGGGAGGCAAAGACGGATGCGGTTCCTGACGAGGCTGGGGCAGTTGACATAGGAGCTGTGACAGCAGCATGCTACAGGCAGCATATTTTGAATTCGGGGACAGTATTTGCCAATGGGCCGATGGGCATCTTTGAAGAAAAAGAGACGGAAGCTGGAACGAAAGCTGTGCTTGAAGCTATGGGAGAGACAAAAGCATATACGGTAATCGGCGGCGGAGACAGCATTACGGCTGCAGCTAAATATGGACAGACAGAGAAGCTGTCTTATATCTGTACAGGAGGGGGCGCCCTGATCCGCTTTCTGACAGGAGAAGAGCTGCCGGTAGTAAAAGCGCTGCGCCACAGTACAGCCAGATTTCCTGTCTAAAGGAGTGGATATATGAAAGTTGAGCTGGGATTCGGAAATACAACACAGACGGTACGGATTCGGGACGAAAAGCTGCAGGATATCCTGCTTCCAAATGCCGTCCCTCATGGGCTTACAGGAGCGGCGGAGGTACGGCGGGCGCTGCGGGAGCCGATAGCAAGCAGGCCGCTGCGGGAAATTGTAAGGCCGGGAGAAAAGATAGCTGTTATAACAAGTGACATCACCCGCCCTCTTCCTACTTGGGAGATTATGCCGGAATTGCTGGAGGAACTATATGCAGCTGGTATCGGCAGCGGTGATATCACCCTGGTCTTCGCGCTTGGCAGCCACCGCTTACATACAGAGAAGGAGAAAAGGAAGCTGGCAGGGAAAAGGGCATATGAAGAGATAGCGTGCATCGACGGAGACATCAATGACTGCGTGCATCTCGGAGTGACGTCCCGGGGGACTCCGGTTGACATCGTCCGGGCAGTGGCCAAGGCAGACAGAAGAATCTGCCTTGGCAATATCGAATACCATTACTTTGCCGGCTATTCCGGAGGGGCCAAAGCAATTATGCCGGGGGTATCTACAAGAGCTGCTATCCAGGCAAACCACAGCATGATGACAGAGCCGCTGGCCTGTGCGGGGAACATGAAAGAGAACCCCATCCGGGAGGATATTGAGGAGGCGGCTGCAATCTGCGGGGTGGATTTCATATTGAATGTGGTGCTGGATGAGCATAAGAAGATCATATGTGCTGTTGCCGGCGATGTGACAGAGGCCCATCGGGCCGGCTGCACATTTCTGGATACGCTGTATGAGAAGAAGATCAAAGAACCGGCGGACATTGTAATCGTCTCTCAGGGCGGCGCACCGAAAGATATGAATCTGTACCAGACGCAGAAGGCGCTTGACAATGCCAAACATGCGGTCAGGGACGGCGGTATCATCATCCTGGCAGGCTCTTGCCGGGAGGGGCTGGGAGAGCGGACCTTTGAAGAGTGGATGACAGAAGCGTCAAAGCCTGAGGAACTGATTGAAAGGGTACGCCGGGACTTCAAGCTGGGCGGCCATAAGGCCGCTGCCATCGCTATGGTGCTGGAAAAGGCCGAAATATACCTTGTGTCAGAACTTGAACCTGCATTTGTGGAGACGTTGTTTATGACACCCTTCGACAATGTGCAGGCGGCCTATGAAACGGCAGATGCGAAGCTTGGCGGGCGGGGAAGGGAGGCAACGGTGCTTGTCATGCCATACGGCGGCTCCACCCTGCCTAGGGTCTTAAGCCCGGTGCTACAGGAGAAACTGTCGGAGCACACAGGGGCCTGACCCCTGTGCGAAAAAAAACTGCAACAGAAGAGGGGCCTGACCCCATCGCGAATGTAAGGAGAAGATTATGGACTACGCAAAAGAATCACTAAGGTTACACGAAAAATGGAAGGGCAAGATAGAGGTAATTGCAACAGTGCCGGTGGAATCCAAGGAAGATTTATCTCTGGCATATACCCCGGGTGTCGCGCAGCCATGTCTGGAGATTAAAGACGATATATCCCAAAGCTATGAACTGACCAGACGACACAATATGTGCCTTGTCGTGACCGACGGCTCCGCAGTGCTGGGGCTTGGCAATATAGGAGCAGAGGCAGGGATGCCTGTCATGGAGGGGAAATGCGTGCTTTTTAAAGCCTTTGGCGGTGTAGACGCCTTTCCCCTCTGTGTCAAGAGCCAGGATACAGACACCATCGTAGAGACGATATATCAGATATCAGGAAGCTTCGGCGGGGTTAATCTGGAAGATATCTCGGCTCCGCGGTGCTTTGAGATCGAACGCAGGCTCAAAGAACGCTGCGATATTCCCATCTTCCATGATGACCAGCACGGTACGGCAGTCATCACGCTTGCGGGGCTTATGAACGCGCTAAAAGTAGTGGAAAAGAAGATGGAGGAGATCAAGGTTGTGATAAATGGTGCTGGTGCCGCCGCGATTGCCATCACGAGGCTGCTTCTTTCCAGCGGGGTGAAGGATATTACCATGTGTGACCGTACGGGAGCCATATACGAAGGAAGAAAAGACGGGATGAACGCTGTGAAGGAAGAGATGGCACGGCTTACAAATCATGAGAGGAAAAGAGGCAGCCTTGCGGATATCCTGGCAGGAGCGGATGTCTTCATCGGGGTGAGCGCCCCAGGTGCAGTAACCGCGGAGATGGTAAGGACTATGAAGGATAGGGCGGTTATATTTGCCTGTGCCAACCCGACGCCGGAGATATTTCCTGAAGACGCGAAAGCAGGAGGGGCTGCGGTGGTGGCGACCGGACGGAGCGATTTCCCAAACCAGATCAATAATGTGCTGGCGTTTCCGGGCATCTTCCGCGGGGCCTTTGATGTGCGTGCCGGCGATATCAACGATGAGATGAAGATAGCCGCAGCCCGGGCATTGGCAATGCTGATTGCCCCGGAGGAGCTTTCCGCAGATTACATCATTCCGGCAGCCTTCGACAAAAGAGTAGGTCCTGCGGTGGCTGAAGCAGTGGCACAAGCAGCAAGAAGAAGCGGCGTGGCGCGGCTGTGATACCAGATAAAGAGAGAGAATAGGATTAGCAAAGGAGGTAGCTATGCTGGACAATAATCTGAAAAAGGAGCTGGAACGTCTGGCGCTGGAAATCCGTATCGGAGCGGTAGAAGAATTCAAGGCAAGGGGATTCGGTCATATTGGAGGGTCTTTAAGCGTTGCGGACGCACTGGCGGTGCTGTATGGTGTGGTCATGAACGTGGATCCGAAGAATCCGTTGTGGGAGGGCAGGGACAAGCTCGTCTGCTCCAAGGGCCATGCCGGACCTGCTGTCTATGCGGCGCTTGCACGAAAGGGGTTCTTCCCTTATGAAGAGCTGAAGACTCTGAACCAGCCGGGAACGAATCTTCCAAGCCACTGCGACCGTAAGAAAACGCCGGGTATCGATATGACGACAGGATCTCTGGGGCAGGGGACATCTCTGGCTGTGGGGATGGCGCTTGGCGACAGACTGAAGGGACGTATGGGAAGGACATACCTTATCGTGGGAGACGGGGAACTGAACGAGGGACAAGTATGGGAGGCAGCCATGTTCTCAGCGGCAAAAAAGGTCACGAATCTTGTATGGCTTATAGACAATAATAAAAAGCAGCTGGACGGCTATACGCAGGATATCCTCGATTCAGGTGACCTGCGCCTGAAATTCGAGGCGTTCGGTTTTGACGCGGTTTCCATCGACGGCAATGATCTGGAACAGCTTTATATGACCCTTAGTAAAGACGTACAGGACAGGCCGCTGGCAGTTATCATGGACACGACGAAAGGCAAGGGCATAGAGGAAGTGGAAGAGACGATGGCAAATCATTCTATGGCGGTGACGGACGAGACATATGACAGATGGCTTCGGGAATTGAAGCAGCAGCTGGATGACATTCCATATGCCGGGGTAAGGAAGGAGGGCATTTCATGAATATCGTATTTGATGGAAAGAAAGACCGGCCATTTAAGGAAGTGCTGGGAGAAGTCATCCCCCGTCTGGCGGAGGAAGATAAAGATGTCATTTATCTGGATGCCGATTTGATGAGCTGCATCGGAACGTCGAAATGGGCAAAGGAGAATCCCCACCAGGCGATAAACTGCGGCATAGCCGAAGCCAACATGGCAGGCATAGCGGCAGGGCTTTCAAGCGCTGGCTTCAAGCCGATTGTGCATACGTTCGGTACCTTTGCATCCCGCCGCTGTTATGACCAGATATTCTTGTCAGGGGGGTATGCGGGCAATTCTATCACCGTCATTGGGACGGATCCCGGCGTATGTGCGGCCTTTAATGGAGGGACCCATATGCCGTTCGAAGATATGGCCCTGTACCGGGCTCTTCCGGGAGCGTATGTGTTTGACATAACAGATGCGGCGATGCTCAAAGATATTCTGGCGCAGTGCAAGGATATGTCTGGAATCAAATATATCCGCGTAGGGCGTAAAAGCAATGCAAAGATATATGAAGACGGATCCAGGTTTGAGCCCGGAAAAGGTATTGTCGTTAAGGAATATGGCACGGATGCGGTCGTCATCGCATGCGGCATCATGGTTGCAAAGGCGGTTGAGGCGGCCCGCAGACTGGCAGATGACAATATCAAGATAACGGTGATTGACATGTTTACGGTAAAGCCGCTGGATGAAGCGCTTGTCCTGAAATATGCCAAAAAGGCCGGCGCGGTCGTGACGGCAGAAAACCATAATAAGATTGGCGGGCTGTACAGCGCTGTGTCAGAATTTCTCGGGTGTACGTATCCGGTTCCGCTTGGGTATGTTGCCGTAGAAGATGAGTTTGGAGAAGTAGGGCCTCAGGAATACCTGGAGGAACGCTTTGGGCTGACGGCAGAACGCATCGTAGAGGAAGTGAGAAAGACAGGAAAGCTGTAAAGATAGTACAAAGCAGCGCCCGGAGAAGATGGAAATGATTCTCCGGGCGCTGCTTTATGTTTCATGGACTACCAGCTGCGAAGGTCCCATGACGTATCTGCCGCGGCTACGGTGGAATTACGCACCACCAGGTCACCGTTCAGTCTCACGAGCATCCTTGATGCGTTGGGGTTTTCTGCTCTTCGCTGGAACAGTTCAAATGCCATCTTTCCCATCTCCGTCTTGGGGACATGGATGGTAGACAGCGACGGCTGGATGAGAGAGGCGGGGAAGTTGTCGTTATAGCCGATAACTGCGATGTCTTCCGGGACGCGCAGTCCTGCGTCCAGGATAGCCCTGATAGCGCCGATTCCCATCTGATCGTTTCCGACAGCTACCGCGTCCAGCCCGACATCCCTTGCAAGAAGCGCGTTCATACAATCATAACCGCTTACCGGAGAATAGTCTCCTTCTATCATCAGCTGGCTGTCCACCGGCAGCTCATTCTGCTTCAGCGCAGCCAGATATCCTTCGCGTCTTGATTTGCCCATAGAGAACGTGGTGGGAGCTGCTATGTAGGCGATTCGTTTTCTGCCCAGGCCGATCAGATGTTCCGTGGCAGTCTTAAGCCCTTCCTTGTCATCCATGACAACAGCATCCAACTTTGGACCGATAGCCGATTCCAGGCAGATAAGAGGAATCGGATGGCCATTGACGCTCAAGTCTGACAGCATATCGATATACTCTGCGGAATCCGGGGCATCGGTGTCCACGCAGGAGGAGAGCAGGATACCGTCGATCCATTGGGAACGAAGCGTCTGGATGTATTCTTTTTCCCGCTCTAGCCTTCCGGTCGTGCCGAATACGCTGAGCGAATAACCGTTCTGATTAGCGACGGTCTGTATACTTTTCAAAAGAGGAGGGAAAAAAACACTTGTAAGGGAGGGAACGATTACTGCAATTGTGTTGGTCTTTCCACTTTTCAGGCCGCGGGCAACCATATTGACTTCATAGTTCAGCTCGCTGACGGCATTCATGACACGTTCCTGCAGTGACGCACTTACGGTCTTTGTCCCGTTCAATACATTTGATACAGTAGAGATAGAGACATTGGCACGTCTTGCGACGTCCTTGATTCCTACCGGTTTTGTGTTTTTTGTCATATCTGTTCTAACAACTCCTTTACGGAAGACAGCCAGTTGACGGCAGCATCCTGTTTCGTCGGCAGAGGAAGACACTCTGCACTTATTGTTCCATTATACTTGTAATTGGAAAATATTTCAATTATTTGCCGGAAATCAATATGCCCCTTTCCCGGCCAGAGGCGGTTGGAGTCGGCGAAGTGTACATATCTGATGTCGCCGATGTTGTCTGTGACTGCCTGTCCGATATCTTTTTCCTCTATATTCATGTGAAACGTATCCATCATCATTTTAATATTCTTCAGCTGGTTCGTATGAAGGAAATCCGCTATTTCATAAGTGCTGCACAGGTAGTTGTTCTCATAGCGGTTGATTGGCTCAAATACCATAGTCACGCCCTGCCTGGCAGCGTAGTCGTCCAGCGTGTGCATGGATTCCCCGAGCAGCCGAAGCGTATCGCTGTATTTATCGGGAGATGGGACATTGCCTCTTACGCAGCCGATGATAACGATGGAACGTAAGGCGGCAGCCGTGTCAATGTACTCTTTCATCTTACGGACTGCTTCGCTGCGCACCGCTTTATCTCCATCGGTCAGTGACAGTCCTTTGTTGACATAGAGACGGCCTGTGCCAAGAGCAGTCACCTGTATGTCGTTCTCCTTAAGAGCTGTAGTTAAATCTGGCGAATGAAGCGCCGACGGGTCTGAAGCATGCAGTTCTACTCCGTCATATCCGAGCCTGCGGGCATAAGCGATTCCTGACTCGAAGGCCCCTTCATATAGAAAGGGGGCGCTGCCGATTATCCTGTCGGTAAGGGTAAGGGATAATTGAATGTGCAATTCGATACCTCCTAATATTCTTCCGGATAGATGACGACCTTCAAAGCTTTGCCGGCCCGCAAAAGCTCCAGCCCTTTTTCATATTCGCTTATAGGGAAAGTATGGGTTACGATTTCTTCCAGCGGGAGTATGCCGCTTTCGATGATCCGGGCTGTCTTTTCAAAATAATATTTTCCAAGGAAGCCTCCGTATATTGCCGCCTCTTTGCGGACGATATCCGCCAGGCGGATCTGCGGTACGGCCGTCTCATCATGACCGAACATTACGATTTTTCCGCCTGGACGGATGACATCGATGCTCATCTGAAGGAGCTGCCCTACTGCCTCGATGCAATGGTCCACGCCGAGCCCGTCGGTCAGGTCGAGGCAGACCTGCCTTATATCTTCTTCCTTTGGATTGACTACGTGCGTAGCGCCACATTTCATAGCTTTTTCTCTGCGGTATTCATAAGGTTCGGATACGATAACTTTGGTCGCCCCGTTTGCCCTTGCCATAGAAGCAAACAGAAGCCCCATAGGGCCCGCACCGAGTATGCACACGGTCTCGCCGGCCTGGATATCCAGCTTTTCTATGGCGTAACCGACACAGGAAAGAGGTTCGGCAAGTGCCGCCTGTTCGAACGGTGTGCGGTTGTCGATCTTATAGACGGAGATAGAAGGAACTACCGTATAGCTGCACAGTGCCCCGTCGGCAAACAGTCCTCTTGTGACCCCGTGCTCCGGCCAGGGGCTGTCCTGCTGGCTGTATAGCGTCGTACACAGATTGGGCCTGTCGCTTCTGCAGTTCTTGCAGCTGCCGCAAGGAGGATGCGGATCTACGATAACCTTGTCGCCTGGCTTGAGCCAGCCGATATCCGGTCCGACTTCTGCGACCTCCCCGCAGTATTCGTGTCCAAAGATGATATCGGGCCTGGCCGGATGCATGGGAGGATCCATAAGTACGTGCAGGTCTGTGCCGCAGATGCCTACGCCGAGCACTTTTATCTTGACATCGTCACGGTTTTGAATCTGTGGTTCGGGGCGGTCTTCATAAGCGTATACGCCAGGTTTTTTAAATATAATTGATTTCATGTAAGATTCTCCTTTTCTTTCTAAATACAGTGCAATAGATTTGATTAAAAAGTTAAGTATTTCTCTAAAAACGTTTCGCAAATACGATAAAAAGTAAGTTTGATATAACAAAAAGATTTAATCATATTATAGTCATAACTTCCAAAAAAATCAATAATAAAATGTAAAAAATGATGGTTATTTATAAAAATATTGACAATAAACGGCACTGATGATAGTATTGAATTAGAAAAACGTTTTAAAAATACGACTAATAATCAAGAAAAAGGAGGCAGAAAGAGATTGAAGATACAATTAAATGAGTCCGAAAAGAAATGGATTAGAACAGATGATCCCAATATCCTATTTGAAGATAATGAAGTGGGAAGGCTGAAAAAGGAAGTATGGGATATGACGGAAGACCAGCTCGATGAAGTGCTGCTGGAATATGGCATACCTTCTGCTCCAGAGCTCGGCGTTGCAGGAACCTATATCCAGAATACGCCGAGAGCTGTCCAGATTGAGAAGCGCCGCAGGGATGATATCGTCTTTGTACCGCTTGGCTGTACGGAAAATCACGGTCTACACAACAATACGGGGCTGGATACGTTCATGTGTTCGCAGATTGTAGAAGGTGTACGCCGATATACGAAGAAGCACAGCCAGGAGGTTAATCTGGCATTTCCGCCGCTCAATTACGGAGGCCATCCATATCATCATATCGGTATGCCAGGTACGGTCATCATGCCGGAAGAAGTTGTAAAAGAGACGCTCATCTATACGATGCTCGGTCTGTGGAACGATGGATACCGCAAAATCATTTTTATCAATAATCACGGGCATCTCTGGATGATTGAGTCTGCAATACAGGAATTCTGCAAGCGTTACCAGCTTCCTGGCATATTCCGGGTCATCGACTGGCACAGGGCAGTACGTGAATTCTTCTATCCGACGTCAGACGAACTGAGCCTTGAGACTCATTTCGTACATGCCGATGAGGCTGAGACATCCGTTGCACTGCTTATGTTCAAAGAGATGGTAGATATGCAGTATGTGCAGGATAAGCTTGGAGAAGGCCTTCTGCCGGACGGACACATGGACAAGTCGGTAGATCCGTTCCGACGTCCGTGCCGTTGGAGCGAAGGAGAGGGACATGCGGCGATTGAGAGATCGGCGACACCGGAGGGCATCGTCGGCGTACCATCCCAGTCCGATGCCAGAAAGGCAAAGAGGCCAATCGTGGCTATCTTGAAGTACCTGACGCTTCTGCACGACCAGATACTAGAGGCGTATCCGGCAGGAACTGTTCCGCCGGTTGATAAAGTATCGCTGAGAGATCCTAAGGAAATGGAGCCATTCTTAAAAGAACCATTGAGCGAAGGCTGGAAGTCCATCGATGAGCTTCCGCGCATGGGAGTTTTTGAACATCTTTAATGTTGTAATGATATATTGATGAACCGGGAGGAAGAGCTGTATGGACAGATACATAGTGAAAATCAGGCAGGCAATGCCGGATGGCGATATCTGGATAAAGGAAAGCACTTATGCACAGACGGAAGGGCTGCGGGCAATCTACGCCACGGCAGCAGAAAAAGAGTGTCTTATCGTGGACGGCTGCAAAGCATTCCTTTTTGAAGGAGAAGCCGTAGGTGGGATTAAGATCTGTCCGTTGAACCACGCGAACCGGCTGGTTCTCAACATGGAAATAGGATATACAAGGCCGCAGGCAATAGGGGCAGCTACGGCGTCCTTTGGCTGCGGCGACAGGCTCGGGCTTGCGAATGCAGGCCAGCTTGCGGCAGTCAGGCAGACAAGGGTAAAGCCTGTCCTGGCGCAGCAGAGCCTGCGGGAACTCTACCTTACGGGGCGTTCGTATGATGACGTTATCGATGCGGCTTCATGGGCCGTATTCAAATCCGGCTACAGAGAAGGCTATGGTGCGGACGGCGACCACCTGAAGACGAAGCAGGAGGTAGAGGCGGCACTGGAGCATGGCTGTTCTATGATTACGTTGGACTGTTCCGGCGTCCTGAAGGAACCGCCGGCCCAGGCGGAGGCGTTAAGCCGGGCTTATGAACGGATTCCGGCCAGGAAGCGCCTGATTCTGGAAGAGGAGTATCTGAATCTGACGCATGCCGCATCAATTGGCATTACCTATACAAGGCAGACATGGATGGAGATTCTGGTTACATATCTGGATGCGGTAGAGCTTGCAGAAGAGATATATATGGAACTCATCTGCAGCAGGGGACGGCGTATTGATTATGAGATATCGCTTGATGAGACCGTTCATACGACAAGTGCGGCGGCCCATTATTTCGTGGCAAGGGAACTTAAGAAGCGGCATGTGCGTATCAGCAGCATCGCGCCGAAGTTCGTCGGAGAATTTCAGAAAGGAATCGACTACATAGGGGATACAGAAAGCTTCCGCCGTAATCTCCGGATACACTGTGTGGTCGCGGCCTGTTATGGGCATAAGGTGAGCATTCATTCCGGAAGTGACAAGTTCAGAGTTTTTCCCGTCATAGCCGATGAGACGAAAGGCCTCTTTCACGTCAAGACATCTGGAACGAGCTGGCTGGAGGCAGTACGGGTAATTGCAAGAAACGCGCCGGACCTGTACCGCAGGATGCACTGGATAGCGCTGGAACATCTGGATGAGGCAAGGTCTTACTATAAGGTGGACTGCGACGTGTCCGTGGTCAAGCCGCTTGACACGGCAACGGACGATGAGCTTCCTGCTTATATAGACCAGGATGATTCCAGGCAGCTTATGCATATCGCATATGGAATACTGCTCAGAGATAAAAAGATGCAGGATGAGATATACGCATCTCTTCGGAAGAATGAGGCAGCGTACAGAAGACAAGTAGAACAGCACATTGAGAAGCATTTGATAAGTTTGCAGTGTCTGTGAGCATAAATATAGAAGGGAAGGAGTGAGGTCTGTAGAAGAATAGTAATATAAGACATGAAATTATATTTGTACCAAATGAAGAGAGGAGAAAAAGAACATGAAAAAAATCCCGGAATTTCAGTTGAGAAATGGGGTGAAAGTCCCGGCAATAGGATTGGGAACTTTCCTTACGGAAAATGGAGAAGTGGCAGCCAGGTGTGTAAAAGATGCAGTAGAATCAGGATACCGTAGTATAGATACTGCTATGATTTACAAAAACGAAGAAGGTATCGGAACAGGAATCAGAGAATGTGGGATACCCCGTGAGCAGCTATATATCACTACAAAGCTCTGGAATGACTCTCATGGATATGATAACACGCTGAGAGCATTTGAGGCTTCACTGAAAAGGCTGGGCCTGGAGTATCTGGATCAGTACCTTATGCACTGGCCGGGACTGGAAGAAGAGAGTTATCTGCCTACATGGAAAGCGTTTGAAAGATTATATGAGGAGAAATTAATCAGGGTAATCGGCGTTTGCAATTTTACTAAGCCAATAATGAAAAATCTGCTGAATCACTGTAACACGGCGCCGTTTGTAAATCAGATTGAGATACATCCGATGTTTCAGCCGAACGACCTGATTGCTTTCTGCCAGGCAGAAAAGATTCAGGTCGAGGCCTGGCGTCCGATTGTGTGGGGCAGGCTTGACAAAGAGCCTATTGTAAAAGCAGCGGAAAAATACAATAAAAGCCTTGTACAGATTACGCTGCGCTGGCATTATCAGAGGAATGTCAGAACGGTGCCCAAGACGACACATAAAGAGAGGATGGAAGAAAACTTTAATATTTTCGACTTTGAGCTGACAGATGATGAGATGGCGGCAATGAAAGAGCTGAATACTTTCGTGCGCACAGGAGAATCACCGGATGAATTTTTTGAGACAAAGGATTTTTAGATGAATGCAAAGATAAGAGAGGGATACATTATGAAAAAAGGAAAAAGAGTAGCATTTATTTTGTCAATGGTATTGGCACTTACGCTGGTTGCGGGATGTTCGGCAAAAGAAGAAAAAAATGAAGATACAGGTGACAAAGAAAAAAAAGAGCTTACAGTAGCCGGAGTCGTATTTCAAAATGATGAGTTCTCTAAGATGATGCATCAGGGCATGCGTGATGCGGCAGAAGACAATAATGTGAAATTCCTGGAAGGAAACAGTAATGACAGTGTCGATAAAGAGAGCGAATTAGTCAACACTTACATGTCCAGCGGCGTGGACGGAATTGCTATCAATATTCTGGATGCCGAGACATCCGTTGCGGCTTTGCAGAAAGCTTATGATAAAGGATTGCAGATTGTCGTCGTCAATACGAAGATGAATGCTGATTTCCAGGCCAGCACGGTACAGAGCAACCAGACTGCATTAGGTGAAACGACAGGAAAAAATGCCAGAAAGTTTATTGAAGAGGAATTGAACGGGGAAGCGAAAGTTGGAATCATAGAATTCGCAACATTAATTCCTGAAAACAGCAATTCCAGATGTGAAGGATTTGAAAGCCAGCTTGAGGGAATGGAAGGTGTTGAAATCGTTTCAAGACAAGAAGCATGGACTGCAGAAATGGCACTTCAGAAGGCGCAGGATATGTTGACTGCTAATCCGGAGATCAATGTGATTTTTGGAAATTGCGATCCGAATACAGTTGGTGCAGTGATGGCGGTGAAGAATGAAGGAAGGTCAGGCGAGGTGTTCGTGTTTGGCGTTGATTCCAGCGAGCAGATTGCGAATTTCCTATTAGACGAAGACAACATACTGCAGGCGACTTCTGCACAGCAGACATATGATATAGGTTATCAGTCAGTGGATGATCTCGTCAAAGTGCTAGGCGGAGAAAAAGTGGAAAAAGACATTGTTGTAGACCCGATTGAATTGTCAAGGACAGATGAGAACGGTGTCAAGGATTATATCGAGATGCTTAGGTCCTATTCAGAGTAGCCGTATAAGAAATGACTGGGAGGAATTTTCCTCCCAGTTGTCGAATTACATGAAGAGGAGATAAAAGATTGGATAAGAAAAAAATAAGTAAACTGATAAATGACAATATATTGATTCTTATTTTGCTGGTACTCTGTGCAGTGCTGTCGTTTATAGCACCAAATTTCCTACAAGTATCGAATCTGTTAAATGTTGTCAGGAATGTTTCCTTTCAGGCAATTATCGCTCTTGGCATGACGATGGTAATCATAAGTGGAGAGATTGATCTGTCTGTAGGTTCAGGTGTCGCTTTTTATGGATGCCTGGTTGCTTACATAACACAAAAGCTGTGCGAGAGGAACATGGATCCACTGCCGGCAATTATGTGTGGGTTTATTGTTGCGCTTTTGGCAGGGCTTGTGATTGGTGTACTGGTATCAGTGCTCCGTGTAAAATTTAACGTGCCTACGTTTATCACTACTTTGGCGCTTATGACGATTTTGAAAGGGATGGGTTTCCTAATCAGCGGCGGGTACGCTATCACCTCATTCCCGTTATGGTTCAATGTTATAGGCGGAGGATACATAGCCGGTCATATTCCATTCCCGGCGCTTATTCTAGTTATCATCTGTGCCATCGTAGCTTTTATCATGTCGAAGATGGAACTGGGCAGAGCTATCTATGCGGTAGGAAGCAACTCCGAAGCTGCACGGCTGAGCGGAATCAGCGTATTTAAAGTTAAGACATTTGTGCTTTGTGCAACATGTGTCCTGACTGTCATAAGCGGCACCATGATAGCTTCCCAGATTATGTCGGGAACGCCGACGGTAGCTACAGGATGGGAGATGAACGTCATATCATCTGTAATCATTGGAGGAGCCAGTTTGAACGGCGGTAGCGGAACGGTGAAAGGGACAATCGTCGGATCGGCATTTTTGGGGGTCATTCTCAATGGTATGACATTGATGGGAACGAACGAATACTGGCAGTATGTGGTCAGAGGAGCATTGATTCTGTGTGCCGTTTTAATTAACAATATACAGGCGAACCGAAAAGCAGTCAAAATATAGATAGATGGAGATGGGATTATGAAAGACAGGATATTAATTCGTGGCAGCATGATTCTCTCACAGGATCCGGATTATAGAGATGTTCCAAAAGGCGATGTCTTAATAGAAGACAATCGCATTGAGGCGGTAGCAGAAAAAATTGTCTGTGAGGATGCCAGGATAATAGATGGAAAGCACAAGATTCTCCTTCCGGGATTTGTGGATGCCCATCGTCATAACTGGGAATCTATGCTGCGTTCTATAGGTGTGGACTGGACATTGGGACAGTATTTCACCGCAGTGAAGAAGACACTCGGGCCTGCGTATCAGCCGGATGACATATATCTTGCCCAGTATATCGGAGCGCTGGAATGTCTGGATAGTGGAATTACGACATTGTTTGACTGGTTCCACAATAACAATGGACCTGAATACTGTGATGCCGCAATCGAAGGTCTGAAAGATGCAGGGATCCGTACTGTATTCGGATTCAGCAACAGTATATACGGGGAACTTCCAGTAAGCACGGTTCCTCTCGATTATTCGGATTTTCGGAGAATTAAGAACGCTTATTCTGCTTCCGGTGACAGTTTGATAAGCCTGGCACTGGCAACACGGGGCCCGCAGTTCCTCAGCATGGAACTGGTGGAAAAGGAGATGCGGCTTGCAAGGGATACGGATACGCTTACGGCCATACATGTCGGCGACGGAATCTGGGGCAGAAGCAGGCCGGTCATCAAGCTGTACGAAAAGGGTCTCCTGCATTCTGATATGACGTTTATACATTGCAATACGCTCTCGGACGAAGAACTGATGCTGATAAGTCAAAGCGGTGCAAAGGTCGTATCATGCCCGGAGGTGGAGATGAATATGGGACATGGCTTCCTTCCGACGCTTCGGGAAAGGGAGGTAGGTCTGGAACCGGCTCTGGGAGTAGATGTGTGCACTTCCATACCGGGAGATATGTTTGGCGTGATGCGCTCCATGCTTGCCGGCGTCAGGGCAGTGGTCAATGATACGGCTTTAAAGAAGGGAACTCCGGTAGAGCAGCTTCCGATTCTGGCGACGGAAGTGCTGAAGTTTGCGACGCTTAATGGGGCGAAGGCGTGCAATCTGGGGCAGAAGACTGGCAGCATAACACCAGGAAAAGCCGCAGATCTGGTATTGCTGGATACGGATATGCTGAATATGATGCCAATGAACCATGGGGTGAATGCGGTGGTGGAAGCCGCACATCCGGGTAATATAGATATGGTGATGGTAGCAGGCAAGATAGTGAAAGAACAGAAGAAGATGCTTGGCGTCAATCTGCCAAAGCTTAAAAGGAGAGTAGAACAGGCGGCATATGCATTGTTTGAAAGAGCGGGAATTGCGAAGCCGGAGGAGTGGATTCCGCCCGTGTATGAGGAAAATCATAAATCATAAGAGGGAACGGAGGTAAGCATGGAACGGTCAAAAATAGAGATGCATAATATTACGAAGTGTTATGGGAATACCGTTGCATTGAATGATGTTTCCGTACAGTTCGAGACGGGAAAAGTAAATGCTATCATTGGCAAGAACGGCTCCGGTAAAAGCACGCTTGTAAAAATTCTGGCAGGTGTGGTTCATCCGGACAAGGGGAAGGTGATGCTGGACGGAGAAGAAGTACACATAGAGAAGCCGACCGATGCGTTTGGCCATGGGATTGTGACGGTCTATCAGGAACTTAATCTGATTCCATATCTCAGTGTGGCTGAAAATATACTTCTGGGCAGGCAGCCAAAGACAAAATACAAGACGTTGGATAAAAAGAAAACGATTGCCGCGGCCCAGGAGCTGTTGGACAATATCAGTCCTGACATTCCGGCAGAGGCTAAGGTGATGGAGCTTGCCGTATGGCAGCAGCAGGTTGTGGAAATTGCGAAAGCGATGAGCTATAATCCCAAAGTGCTTATATTGGATGAACCGACTTCTTCGCTTGCGCAACATGAGACAGAGAAATTATTTGAAGTAATACGGAAGCTACGTAAAAAAGATGTGGCGATTTTATATATATCGCATCGACTGCAAGAACTTTCGGTAATTGCAGACACGCTGACGATTCTGCGCGACGGCAGGCACAAGGGAACTGTGAACATGTCGGAAGTATCTGCAGCCGAGATAGTCAGCCTGATGTTTGGCAAGGTGGAAATCCAGGAAGGATTTAATAAGAATTCATTTACAGAAGAAATTGCATTAGAGTTAAGAAACCTGACGAGTGAGCCTTACTTCAGGAATGTGAACTTGAAAGTAAGAAAGGGAGAAGTTGTCGGAATCGCGGGTATGCTTGGGGCAGGAAGAAGTGAGCTTGTACGTTCCGTATTTGGGGCAGATGCACAGGGAAAAGGAGAGATATACGTATACGGAAGAAAAGTATCAAGAAGGACGCCGGCAATCATGAAGCAGAAAGGTATAGGATATCTGCCAGAAGACAGAAAGAGAGATGGACTTATCTTGCCAATGTCATGCAGGGAGAACCTGGTAATGACAAGCTTAAAGAAGATCTGCAGCCGTGGAGTCATCTCGAAGAAGACAGAGAGAGAATTAGTGCAGAAGCAGGTTGAGGAATTAGCCATCAAGCTGGGAGACGTTGAAAATGCGGTGAGCTCGCTCAGCGGAGGAAACCAACAGAAAATTGTTGTCGGGAACTGGCTGAATGCAGAGCCGAAAATAATTATTTTTGATGAGCCGACCAGGGGCATAGACATCAATGCGAAACAGCAGATTTTCAACATCATACAGAGACTTGGCGGGCTTGGGATTTCCACCATCTTTATCTCTTCGGAATTAGAGGAATTATTTCAGGTCTGCCATAGGATTTTGATAATGAAACGCGGGGAGATAACCGGAGAGGTCTTTCCGCAGGAGTACTCAGTGGAAGAATTATATGCCACATGTATGGGGGAATAGCAGATGAACAAAGTCCTGATAAAAAATGCATGGATAGTTACAGAAGATTCTGCCACAGGAATCGTAAAGAACGGAGATATCTTGATATCGGGCGATAAAATAGCAGAAGTTGGTCCGTATATCAATATGGATGAGGCCCATATCATCGACGGAACGGATATGATTGCGCTGCCCGGACTTGTGGACGGACACCGGCATAATTGGGAATCATTGATACGTTCTGTAGGGGTAGACTGGAATCATGCACAATACTTCACTGGAGTAAAGAAGGTAATGGGGCCGGCATACACGCCTGAGCAGACATACATGGCGAATTACATCGGAGCGCTGGAGTGCCTGGATGCTGGAATTACTACATTGTACGACTGGTTCCATAATAATAACTCGCCGGAACACGCGGATGCTGCCATACAGGGATTAAAAGATGCAGGTATCCGGGCCGTCTTCGGATATAGCGACGATGCAGAAGGAGAGCTTCCTGTGAGCAGCAAGCCAATTGATTATGACGATGCAAGAAGGGTAAGGCAGACCTATTTTTCATCAGACAATCAGCTTCTAACAATGTCAATAGCAACGAGAGGCCCACAATTTCTTGAAATGCGTCATGTAATAGACGAATGCCGGCTCGCAAAAGAGCTGGATGTACCGGTCTGCATACATGTAGGTGATGGCTTTTGGGGCAGGTCAAGGCCAGTGGCCGGACTTGTGGAACTTGGGATGCTCGACTCCACTTTCACCTGTATACATTGCAATACGCTGGCTGATGATGAGATTCAGATGATGGGTGAAGCCGGGGCTGCAGCGGTTTTCTGCCCGGAAGTAGAGATGAATATGGGCCATGGCTTTCCGGCAGCGCTACGGCTTATGGAGGCTGGCATCAGTCCAGGGCTTGGTATCGATGTATGTACTTCTGTGCCTGGGGATATGTTTGGCTCTATGAGAGCTGCTCTGATGGGCATACGTTCAGTAGTAAACGCAAAAGCTCTGGAGGCAAACAGAGAAGTCTCACCATTGCCGGTGACTGCCGGTGATATACTGCGCTTTGCGACTCAAAATGGAGCGGATGCGTGTAAACTTGGCCAAAAAATAGGCAGTATAACCGTTGGAAAACAGGCTGATATCATACTTCTGAATACGTGTGCTCTTAATATGTTCCCTGTCTTGGATCCGGTACGGGCTGTGGCAGAGGCAGCCACGGTCAGAAACGTGGATACTGTTATCGTGGCTGGAAAAATCAGAAAGCGCAAAGGAATTCTGGAAGGGATTGATATGTGGGATATCAGCCGAAAGGCAGAGCGTATCAGAAACGAGCTGTTTGAAACTGCTAAAGTTCCGCTTACAGGAGAATGGGTACCGGAGCTTTACGAACAGACTTAAGATAAAGGAGATATGAGAATGGCAAGATATCAAATGGGAATTGTAGAATGGGCGCTTCCCGCCGAAGGGAGGTATGGATGCAGAGTTGCACATGAAGCGGGACTTCAGGGAATTCAGCTTAATATAGGCAGCTATGCGACAGGGTATCACCTGAGCTATAAGGAAATGCAGAAAATGTACCTTGAAGAAGCTCAGAAATGGGAGATTGAATATCCTTCCCTCGCGGTAAATTGCCTGTGTGATATAGGAATGACGAAGCCAGAGGGGTCTAAGGAGCGAGAAATCGCGAAACAATCTATTCGTACAGGAATTAACGCGGCAGAGCAGATGGGTATTCCGCTTGTGATGCTCCCCTCCTTTCATGATGGTTATATTGAGACAGAAGAGGACAAAAGGCTAACAGCAGAATGTGTGAAAGAAGCATGCTGTTATGCATATGACAAGAAGATTGAAATTGCATTAGAAAATGTCATGAATCCAGAGGAGTATTTTGAATTTAAGGAAATGGTCGGAATGGGGAATCTGAAGCTCATCTATGACAATCAAAATTATTCAGTGTGCAAAGGATATGATGATACAAAGATATATAGAGAATTAAAAGGCGAGGTAGCCGCTATCCATGTAAAAGACGGTTATACCGAGATGAGTACCCATTTGTTAGGAGAAGGCGGATGCCGTTTCTATGAGACGGCAGAAGAAATCAACAAATCGGATTATACGGGATGGATTTTTGCCGAGAATTATTTTGACCAGCTTCCATTGAGAGGGCTTGGAGACCCATATGATTTACTGAAAAGGGACGTCACGACTATGAAAAAGGTGTTTGCATAAAAGGCGGGTGCATGGTAGTCCTGGACAAAAAAATACACCGTTAAGGGAAACGCATATAAGGTAATTCGGAATGCGTTTCCTTTTTACATGTGAAAAGCGGCGGGCTGAATACCTTTAGATAATGGTGTCAGGCACAGAGATAATCGTACAGAAAAAATGTCATCTCCGTCCTCTTCCCCTTAACTGTAAATGTCTCTTTTTCTTCCGCAGCCCGCTTCATGCCATGGCTCTCATAGAAACCATAATTGCAGCTCGTGTCCGTGTACAGGTAAAAACGCCTGATATCATTTCTTTTCATGTATGAAAGCATCTGTTCAAACAGCAGCGTTCCGATGTGCCTGCCCCTGTACTCGGAAGCAACTGCAAAGAAGGCGACCTCGCCCTCATAGTCTTTGCGGCTTCGCTCAGACAGTGCCTTGTCTATGCTGCTGACATTCCCGAAGATTCTGGCTGTCTGCCTGCCCTCCCGGGACAGGAAGAGGGAGAGGACAGAGAGGGCCTGCCTGATGCGGCAGGTGAACGGACAGCGGTGGCTCCTGATGTCCTTTGCCATGATGACTCCGGCAGCTCTCCCATCTACCTCCGCGACCTGTGTGTATGTCTGGTTGGCCAGGCAGCTGTACAGGAATACGTTTGCAAGCTTTGCCGCTGTCTTTGGCGTGCAGAGTTCATCGTAGTGCCACGCTTCCCGGATAATGCCGGTGAGGCTGGCTTCGTCTTCTTTTCGATATTTTCTCAGTATAATCTGCGTATTCATCTTATCTCCTTTTCATTTCTCTTTTTTTGATTTATAATTATCTTAAAGTATACAGTAAGTGTAAAGTCAAGGAGGAAATCATATGCAGCCGGACTCGGGGAAGATTACGACGGCCCAGTTTGCGAAAATGCACGGAATCAATAAGAGGACGCTGCATTATTATGACAGTATCGGTCTGTTCTCACCCCGGTGGAAGGGGGAGAACAATTACCGGTATTACGACTATATGCAGGGAATCGACCTGGAGTATATCCGAATGCTGAAAGACTTGAATATGAGCATCGAGGAGATAAAGGCCTATGTAGACCACCCGGATGAAGAGGCTTTTTGGCAGATTGCAGATAAGAAGCTTGAGGAGATAGACAGGGAGATCCAGAGACTTAAGAAAACCAAGAAAATCCTGCGCAGGAAGAAGGAACAGCTGGAACGGTGCAGAACGCTGAAGGACAGGGACATCAGGGTGCGGCAATGTGAAGAGGAATACTATTGTGTCTCACCGTTTTCCCATAGTGATGATGGCATAGAAGGAATCTATGCCCACATTAAGGATGTGTGGAGCCCCGGGCAGTACAGTTTGGGTATCGGCAGCTACCTTTCCGTTGACAACGTTAAGCAGAAAGCATTCGACAGATACGAAGGGCTGTTCACGTATGCGCAGAAACGGACAGAGAAGGGTGTTATGGTGAGGCCGAAAGGAACATATCTGTGTGGCCTTATAAAGGGGACATGGGAGCATCTGCCCGAATTTTATGAAGAGCTGATGCATTATGCGGATCAAAATAATCTGGAGCCCGTGGGATATGCCTACGAAATAGGACTGAATGATTTTGTCATATCAAGTATGGACGAATATATTACGCAGATAGCCATGCGTGTCACAGAGCCATGACGGAGGATGTGCAAGGAGGCTTATCCATATGTGGATGAAAAGTAGATTGACAGGCCTGCGTATGGCTGACATACTGGAATTATGAAAAGATATGAGGTGAACAGGTATGGAATTTATAATAGCTTCTTATGAACAGGTAGACAGGATGTGCGAGATTACGGACATGGCAAAGCGGCAGCTTAAGAATCTCGGGCTGGACCAGTGGCAGAAAGGGTATCCGTCCAGAGAAGTATGGATGGAAGATGCGAGGGCAGGCTGCACTTATCTTGCCGTTGACGGGGATGAGATTCTTGGCATCTTCGCCTTTCAGAAAGAGCCTGACCCGTCCTATGCCGTCATCGACGGCAAGTGGCTGACAGAGGGCAGGTATGCGTCCATGCACAGGGTATGCGTCTCTGACGCGTGCAAAGGAAGGGGCGTGGCGGGCAAGATGTTTGAACATGGTTTCAGGCTTGCCAGGGAAGCCGGCTTTCCGTCGGTCCGGATCGACACCCATCCAGGTAATATGCCGATGCAGAGGGCCCTTGAGAAGTCCGGCTTCGTAAGATGCGGAGAGATTGTTCTGGCGGAAGGGTGCGAGGCAGGGGATAAAAGAATCGCATTTGAAAGGATGCTCAAATAGCAGATACCAAAAGGGGAAGAAGGAGGATATATGATAAAAGCAGTATTTGTCGATTACACAGGCACGATTGTCAAGGATGAGGGTCCGGATATCCAGGAAGTGATCAGCAGGACGTACAGGAACAGTGACATAGAAAGTCCCCAGGCCATGGTATCCTATTGGTGGAAGTTATTGAACGAATATGAAAAGAAGAGCTGTGGCAGCAGTTATATGTCAGAGGATGATATTGTGGACGAGCTTCTGAACATATGTGAACGAGAGATTCATCTGGAAGAGAATCTGGAAGAACTGCATGCAGCCTTCCAGAGGTTCTGGATGTACGCGCCAGTATATGAGGATACGAAAGAATTTTTTGAGAAATGCCCTCTGCCTGTCTATATCATAAGCAATAATGCGGGGAAATATATTGAAGAGAGCATGAAAGATAAGGGGCTGCATCCGGCGGGCATCATAAGCAGTGATATGGCAAGGGCGTATAAGCCTCACAGGGCAGTGTTTGAAAAGGCGCTGGAAGTAAGCGGATGCAGGGCGGACGAAGTAATACACATCGGGGATTCCGTATCTTCTGACGTAGAGGGGGCCATGGCCGCGGGCATAAGGCCGGTTCTCATAGACCGCGAAGGCGAGAAAGCTGCGGGAGGAATCCTGTCGGTGAGGTCTCTGATCGAGGTATTACCATTTTTAGACAGCCAAAGCAGCCAAGCAAAATAACCATATTCCGATAAGCAGGGAGGGAAGCGTTATGCTTACAGACAGAATTGAGAAGATCAGACAGAACTATGTCAATGCCCGGCCGGCCATCTCGTGTGAGCGGGCTTACTTGTGGACAGAGTCCCACAAAAAGACGGAAGGCCGGCATGTTGCCATCCGAAGGGCACAGGCTTTTTATGATACCTGTGATAAGCTCACGGTGCATATTTTTGACGGGGAGCTTATCGTAGGAGCAGTCGGCGAGTTCCGAAAGTGTGGAATCCTGACACCGGAGTTCTCCTGGCTCTGGGTAGATAAGGAGATGGACGGATTCGACAAGAGGCCCCAGGACCCGTATGTTATGACCGATGAGCAGAGAGCGTTCGTGCGCGAGAATATCTTTCCCTATTGGAAGGATAAGTCGCTTGAGGAGGCTTTTCTGGCAAGAGTGCCGGAGGAGACATATAAGATTGGCGTAGATACAGGGGTAATCGACAATGATTCCAAATGGCGGCAGGCTGTCGGAGAGGTGACGCCGGATTATCAGGATGTACTCTTCGTAAAGGGGTTCGGCGGAATCATAAGGGAAGCAGAAGAGAAGATAGCAGAGCTTGACGAGACGGTACCTGACGAGATGGATAAGATTATATTCTACCGCTCTGTCATCCTTACGTCCAAAGGTATCATACGTTTTGCAAACCGATATGCCGACGAGGCAGAACGTATGGCGGCTGAGCAGGAAGATGGCAAGAGAAAAGAGGAATTGTTGCGCATAGCCGCCAACTGCAGGAAAGTGCCCGAATCTCCGCCGGAGACATTTTATGAGGCTATACAGTTCGTATGGTTTACCCAGATTGGCGGCATCTTGTCCGAGAATCCGCTGTCCCTGAATCCGGGACGCTTTGACCAGTATATGAATCCATATTATGAAGCGGACAAGGCCGGGGGGATTATCACCGAGGATCTGGCTCAGGAGCTTATAGACGCGCTCTGGCTGAAGTATTCGGAATGGGTGTGGACTATATCGGCCAATACGGCGGATTACTTTGCAGGATATAACCAGTTCCAGAATCTTACCGTAGGCGGGAGGACGAGGGAAGGGCTGGATGCCACGAATGACATTACATATATGGCTTTGAAGGCGACGGAAGAAGTGAAGACGCACCAGCCTGGATTGAGCGTCCGGATACATGCGGACTGCCCGGAGGAGTTCCTGGGTGCAGTGACACATCTTGTGAGCAAGGGTACTGGTTTCCCGGCTATCCACAATGACAGCGTCGGCTACCAGATGCTCCTGAATGCCGGATATGAACCAGAGGATGCCAGGGACTGGAATAATTGTGGATGTGTCGTCCCTCATTACCGTAAGACCGGCGAGTGGACGGCTGCTGTCAATGTGAACTTCGGCTGTGCGCTGGAGTATGCGCTGAACGAAGGAAAGAGCCGGATGACCGGTGAGAAGATGGGGCTTTTGGAGAAGCCTTGCAGAGAATTCGCCTCTTATGAAGAGGTAAAGGATGCGTTCTATAAGCAGTTTGCGAACCTTTGCAGGCATTCCATCATTGCTACGGTAACAGCCCAGAAGCTGCATCAGGAGATGGTACCGAGACCGTTCCTGTCCTCCTGCATCGAAGCGTGCATGGAAGACGGAATAGACTTGAGCAATGGCGGGGCAAAATATAACGTAGGTCCGGTTATCACAGGAATCGGCCTGGCGGTTGTGGCAAATTCCCTGGCGGTTATAAAGAAGCTCGTGTTTGAGGATAAGGTGACGACGATGGAGGAACTCGATGCGGCGATGGCCGACGACTGGGAAGGACATGAGGAACTCAGGAAGAAAGCACAGGCGGTTCCGAAGTACGGGAACGATGATGACTATGTAGACAAGATTGCTATAGAGATAGCTAACTGGTATTACCGGGAAATCCATCAATATAAAGACGTGTTTGGTTCCCCGTTCAATACTGCATTCATGGGAATCTCTAACTATATCCCGATGGGACGCGTGCTCGGCGCGACCCCGTGCGGAAGAAAGAACGGGGAGCCGTCCAGCGAAGGAGTGTCCCCTTATGTGGGAAGTGATACGTCTACACCTCTGGCAGCCATGCGCTCCGCGGCAAAGGTGAACCAGGAGATTCATTCCGGAGGTACGCTACTGAACCTCAGGCTGAATCATGATCTGGTGGCTACGAAGAGAGGGCAGGCCAACCTGGGAGCGATGATTCAGTCCTTCTTTGCACTTGGCGCATTCCATGTGCAGTTTAATACCCTCTCTTCGAAGATATTGAAAGAAGCACAGGCCAGGCCGGAGGAATACAAGGACCTGCTGGTCAGGGTAGCCGGCTACAGCACGCAGTTTGTCAATCTGTCCAAATCGATGCAGGACGCCATCATTGCGAGGACGGAACATGCTGAATTCTAGAAATGCCTGTTGGTATGGAGGTTGATATGGCCGGGGGTTATGTAATGAATATACAGGACTTCTCTGTCAATGACGGAGAAGGGATCCGGACGAACATATTTCTGGCAGGCTGTCCTCTTACGTGCGCCTGGTGCTCCAACCCGGAGGGCCAGACGCTCCAGAATGCCATGACGTCCTATATGACGGTAGAAGAAGTGGCTGATAAGGTGAAAAAGCAGATGATATTCTACCGGATGTCCGGTGGCGGCGTGACCTTTTCGGGAGGGGAGGCCACAGTACAGCAGGAGTTCCTGCGCTGTCTTGCCGGCAGGCTGTATGACATGGGAATCTCTCTTGCCATAGAGACATGCGGGCAGTTTGCGTTTGAAGAAGTGAAAGATATTCTTGGGAAGATGGACCTGATTTTTTATGATATCAAGCATATGGATGCCGGGATGCACAGGGTCTTTACGGGAATCTCCAACGAGAAGATACTTTCTAACGTATCAAAGACAGCGAAGCTGGATATACCACTCATTATAAGGGTCCCGGTCATCCATGGAGTGAATACGGATTCCGACAATCTGGAAAGGACGTTTGCATTCGTGAAAAAGGAAGCGCCCATGGCAAAGCTGGAGCTGCTTCCCTATCACACGTTCGGCGAGGGGAAATATGCAGAACTTGGCATGCCGCTGCCGCCGGCTTCGTTCCAGACACCCTCCCAGGGTGAGATAGACGCGTGGTATGAAGCGGCCCGCAAGGTTGGAATCGAGACGATATCCTATCGGTAGGCAGAAGGCATGTCCAGAATATCTCGTTAAGAAGCGGAGTATTTCTTTATTATGGATGGGACATCCGATACCGATACATTTTGGAACAGCTTGTCCCCAATCTGTACATTAGGGGCTTTGGTGCAGTAGTGCATGCAATATACGGTTGTCAGAAGAAAGCGTCCGTCCCGGGTCACCTGTCCGGGGCGGATTTTCAGGATCCGCTGGAATTCCTTCAGCACATCTGTTCCCCCTTTGTTCTTGCACCGGTCGGAGATACATACTTTGATTTCATACCGAAAAGATTGCTCGTGCAGATGGGGAAGGCTTTTGATGACCGCGCTGATATAGCCCGGATTGACACCTGCTATTTCCGCTACCGTTTCCCGGGCCTCCCGCGGTATGCAGCCCTCGGCTGCCTGCAGCTCAGTCAGCATGGCAATCACAAGCTCAGACTGGTTCATGCTTTTTTCCTCTCTGTAATAGTCGAATATGTCGTTCCATTCTTTTTTCAAGACAACGCCTCCTTCCTGTATAATCGTATAGTATCTCCCATATTACAGTTTTCATGAATATAATGTGAGTTTAGTGAAGTGGACGCCGCTGGGGAGGTATGGGGCAGATGCTCCGATGCGT